>JASEGB010000004.1 GCA_030018275.1 Actinomycetota bacterium
TAAAGAATAAATTTGAAAACTAAATTTGCCAAAATTTGGAGGTTTTAAAATATTTACATTTTGATTTGTGATTTTTATTTTTGATTTTTGCATTTTGCATTGACCTGGATAAACAGCATGCTGGAAGGAACTCCTATGAACGAATTATGTCCAGGGTTAAAGCTCATTTTTGTGGAACTAATCTATCCTTACTTTCCCCACAATCTCCCAAATGGCTTCAAACCCTTTTTCTTCTAAGAACTTTTCCAACCCCCTGATGATTTCGATGGTTATCTGAGGATTGATTAAATTGGCCGTTCCAATGGCGATCGCCGTTGCTCCCGCCAGAAAAAACTCGATTGCATCCTTCACACTCGCAATTCCGCCCATACCTATGATGGGAATATCGATGGCCTGGGCAACTTGCCAAACCATCCTTATGGCTATGGGTTTTATAGCCGGACCGGAAAGACCTCCAATAATGCTCGCCAATTCCGGACGGAAAGTTTCCACATCTATACACATTCCCAAGAGGGTATTGATCAGTGATACACCATCAGCTCCTGCAATCTCGACAGACCTGGCTATCTTGACGATGTCGGTGACATTTGGGGTGAGCTTGACGATGAGGGGTAAATTGGTCACCCTCCTTACCTCGGTGACAACCTTCGATGCTGATCTTGAACTGGAACCGAAGATTGCTCCACCCTTTTTCACGTTGGGGCAGGAGATATTGAGCTCGATTCCGGAGATCCCATGCACCTGATTTAGCCTATCGCAGACGGCGACGTACTCATCGATGGTGCTCCCTGCAACATTGACGATAATTGGAACATTATAATTTCTAAGATATGGCAAATCCTCTTGAACGAAGCGATCGACACCCTTATTTTGAAGTCCTATGGAGTTAAGAATACCAGAGGCGGTTTCGCACATTCGGGGAGGTGGATTACCCCTTTGTTCCTTCAGAGTAATACTTTTAACCACAATCGCCCCCAGCTTACTTAAGTCTATGAACTGGGCATACTCCCAGCCGCAACCAAAGGGTCCCGAAGCGTTCATCACCGGATTCTTCATTTTAATTCCAGCTAAATCTATACTCAAATCTGGTTTCATACCCAATCACAACCTTTAACCTTGAACCTACCACACGATCTCAGTTGCATCAAAGACCGGACCATCGATACAAACTCTCTTGTAACCATCCCTCGTATCGCAAACACAGGAAAGACAGGCACCAATTCCACACCCCATGCGCCTTTCCATGGAAACTTGGGCGGGAATTTCAAATTCCGAGGAAATTTCGGCGACTTCCTTTAGCATTTCTTCAGGACCACAAGCATAGATGCAATCGGGCTTACACTCTTTGATTGCCACATGTAGAAGATCCGTGACAAGACCCTTGTGGCCAATGCTTCCATCCTCCGTAGCCAGAAAGATTTTTCTGGCTATCCTCTTTAAATACATGAAATAGAGTAATCTCTCTCTAGTTGCCGCTCCCTGGAGGATATAGAGCCTAATCCTTTGTAAATCGATTTCTTCTATCAGAGACACCAAGGGGGCAATCCCCATTCCTCCGGCGACAAGTATGGTGCTTTTGAGACCATCATCGATGGTAAAGCCACTTCCCATGGGACCGATGATGTCCAGAATCTCATGAGGGTGAAGTTGAGCCAGGCAGGAGGTCCCCTTGCCCACAACCTTGAAGAGTATCTCGAAGGTATCCGGACCCAGAATTCGATGGATGCTGAAGGGACGGCGAAGAATGAAATTTCTATTCTCTCCGCATTTAACGTGGATAAATTGTCCAGGTTTGGCTCTGGAAGCAATTTCGCGACAAAAAAATCTTAAGGTATAAATCCCCGGTGCTATTTGTTCCTTTAAAAGAACGTGCGCTTTCACTTGGAACATTTCTTTTCCTCCACAGCCGAAGCTGATTCGGTCTTGGTTTCTAGGAGAAATTCTTCAATGTGATAATCTTGAATGGCTTTAACGGCGATGTCGCCAACTATCATGGCCTCAATCCCCTTGATAGCTGCAGAAGCTCCTGCAATGGTGGTGATGCATGGAATACCATAGGCTGATGTAGTGGTTCGAATATAATATCCATCCGTTCGAGGACCTTTGCCCCAAGGGGTATTGATCACTAGGTCGATCTCCCCGTTCTTTATCAGATCTACCACATTGGGGCGACCCTCCCGAACCTTCAAAACTTCTTTGACCTTAACACCACTCTGGGTGAGCACCTCCGCTGTCCCCTTGGTGGAGACGATCTCAAAACCCAATTCCGCGAGTTTCTTGGCGATGTGAACTATGGCTTTTTTATCTCTATTGCGAACGCTTATAAAGATAGTGCCCTTTGTTGGTAGAGGCACGCCTGCACCCATCTGAGCTTTAGCGAAAGCCTGCCCGAAGCCTTGATCTATTCCCATAACTTCGCCAGTGGATTTCATCTCTGGTCCCAAGACCGTGTCCACCTCTGGGAATCTTCCAAAGGGAAGGACAACTTCCTTAATGGCAATGTGCTTTAATTCATGGCGTTCTTCGTAGCCTAACTCTTTGAGAGTTCTCCCAACCATGGCTCGAGCTGCAAGTTTAGCCAGAGGTATGCCCGTTGCCTTACTCACGTATGGCACCGTTCTAGAAGCTCGAGGATTAACTTCAAGCACATAGAGAGTTCCATCCTTTATGGCGTACTGGATGTTGATCAGTCCCACAACATTTAAAACTCTGGCCAGAGTGCGGGTACACTCCTTAATCTCCTCAATTTGATGATCAGTTATAGAAAGTGGGGGTATCACGCAGGCACTATCCCCCGAGTGGATTCCAGCTTCCTCTATGTGCTCCATGATTCCCCCTATGAATATGGTTTCTCCATCGGACACCGCGTCGACATCGATCTCTACCGCATCCTCAAGAAATTTATCGAGCAAAATGGGGTGTTCCGGCGAAGCCTTGACCGCCGAGGCGATATAACCATCGAGCATTTCCTCTGAGTAGACAATTTCCATGGCCCGACCACCAAGGACGTAAGATGGGCGAACCAGTAAAGGATATCCTATTCCTCGGGCGACCTTTAACGCTTCTTTAAAAGAGGTTGCCGTGCCATGAGGTGGTTGGTTTATCCCTAACTTCCTCAACAATGCTCCGAATCTCTTTCTATCCTCGGCGAGATCGATGCTATCAGGTGAAGTACCTAGGATTTTGACTCCAGCTTTCTCCAGAGGAACAGCCAGTTTTAGAGGCGTTTGTCCACCAAATTGAAGGATGACCCCTTTGGGTTTCTCTGCTCCAACGATGTTCAAAGCATCCTCCAAGGTAAGAGGCTCAAAATAGAGTCTATCGGAGGTATCATAGTCTGTGGAAACCGTCTCTGGATTGCAGTTGATCATGATGGTCTCAAAACCTTCTTCCTTGAGAGCAAAAGCGGCATGGACGCAACAATAATCAAATTCTATTCCCTGACCAATGCGATTGGGACCGCTTCCGAAAATGGCTATCTTTGGCTTAGTTGATGGTCTAATCTCACTCTCAACCTCATATGTAGAGTAATAGTATGGTGTGTACGCCTCAAACTCAGCTGCACAGGTATCAACGAGCTTAAAAGTGGGAGTAATTCCAGAATCTTTTCTTTTCTCGCGAACTGCCTCCTCGGTCGACCCCGTAAGGTAAGCAATTTGAACATCTGAAAAACCATGCCTTTTTGCTTGTTTAAGAAGCTCCTTGGGAAGGGTTTTCAAATTATACTTCGAGATTTCTTGCTCCACTAGGACAATTTCTTGAATTTGGTACAGGAACCAGGGATCGATTTTGGTCAGCTCATAGACCTCTTCAACGGACATTCCCATGGATAGAGCATATTTAATGTAAAAGATTCGATCTTGAGTGGGAACGGCTAATTTTTGATGGACTTGCTCCTCGATAATCTCCTCGCGCCCGTCAGCCCCCAAACCATATCTATCGATTTCCAGAGATCTAATGGCCTTCTGAAGTGCTTCTTTGAAGGTTCGCCCGATGGACATCGCTTCTCCCACGGATTTCATCTTCGTGGTGAGGCGTGCATCGGCTTCGGGAAATTTCTCAAAAGTCCATCTTGGGATCTTTACCACCACATAGTCTATGGTCGGTTCAAAGCAAGCCGGAGTCTCCTTGGTGATATCATTTGGAATTTCATCCAGAGTGTATCCCACAGCAAGCTTAGCAGCGATTTTGGCGATGGGAAAACCGGTAGCCTTGGAAGCAAGGGCTGAACTTCGAGAAACCCTGGGATTCATTTCAATGACCACCAGACGCCCTGTTTCGGGATGAACAGCAAACTGGATGTTGGATCCACCGGTTTCCACCCCTATCTCCCTCATGATGGCGATGGCAGCGTCTCGAAGTTGCTGATATTCCTTATCGGTCAGGGTTTGAGCAGGAGCAACGGTGATGCTATCTCCGGTGTGGATCCCCATGGGATCAAAATTCTCGATGGGACAGACGATGACCACGTTGTCCTTGAGATCTCTCATCACCTCTAGCTCGTATTCCTTCCAACCGATCACCGACTCCTCGATTAAAACTTCATTTATGGGGCTGAGCATGAGACCCGTAGAAACAATATTTCTAAACTCCTCCAGATTATAAGCGATGCCTCCACCGGTCCCACTCAGAGTGAAACTGGGTCGAATGACTATGGGAAAACCGATATCCTCCACAATTCTTAAAGCTTCACTTAAGCTATAGGCAAAACCGCTGCGGGGTAGGTCCAGTCCAATTCTACTCATTGCCTTTTTGAACAAGCTTCTATCCTCAGCCTTTTTAATTACCTCGAGTTTCGCTCCAATGAGCTCAACTCCAAATCGATGAAGCACGCCACTTTCAGCGAGAGCAACGGCGGTATTAAGTCCCGTTTGACCACCCAACGTTGGTAGCAAAGCATCGGGTTTTTCCTTTTCAATTATCTTTTCTACGACCTCCGGTGTTATGGGCTCAATGTAGGTTCTATCGGCGAACTCGGGGTCGGTCATGATGGTTGCCGGATTGGAATTGACCAGGATGACTTTGAATCCATCCTGCTTTAAAACCTTACAAGCCTGGGTCCCCGAATAATCAAATTCGCAAGCCTGTCCAATGATGATGGGTCCCGAGCCAATTATCAAGATTTTTTTAATATCCGTTCTTCGAGGCATGATATATGTTCTCTCCCTTATGCCCTTGACATAACTCTAGAAATTAAGTTTGCAAACCCTAAATTCGAAATCCTAAATCCTAAACAAATTCAAAATCCAAATTTTTTGAAATCCTAAACCTTGTTTCATTTTGTTTTGAACTTTGGATTGTTCAACTGAGTTCACAACGAAGTTTTGGTCATTTAATATTGTTTAGAATTGGCAAAAAAAGCTTCTGCCGTAGGCGATTTATGTCTAACCTATGTTCTCTTCCTCCATTAACTTCACAAACTGCTCGAATAAGTACCTGGAATCATGGGGACCCGGTGAAGCCTCTGGATGATACTGCACAGAGTAGGCGGGAATATCCAGACATTGCAAGCCTTCCACAGTCCCATCATTCAAATTAATGTGGGTGATCTCGATGCTCCCAAACTCGGTTTCTCCTTTCCACCCACCAATTGGGATCGTCTTTCCCACACGCCATTCCCTCTCGCTAACCTTAAGAGAATTTTGATCCACGGCAAAGCCATGGTTTTGGGCCGTTATTTCAACGCCTCCTGTCAGCAGATTTTTAACTGGCTGATTTCCGCCTCTATGACCGAACTTAAGCTTATAAGTCCTGCCCCCTAAAGCTAAGGCAAGTATCTGATGCCCCAAACAAATTCCAAAGATGGGTTTTTTGCCTAGGAGTTTTCCTGTAGTTTCAATGGCGTAAGGCACACCCGCGGGATCTCCCGGACCATTGGATAGCAAAATTCCATCGGGATTTAAGGCTAACACCTCTTCGGCCTTGGTGCTGGCGGGCACAACGGTTATCTTGCACCCTACCGTTTCAAGAGATCTTAAGATACTGCGTTTTATGCCAAAATCAAAGGCGACGACATGAAAGTGCTTAACTCTCTTCGTTTCCCACCATATATGGGGTTTATCAGTGGTAACGTTTTTAACCAAGTCTCTGCCTATAAGTCCTGGAGATGCCTTGGCTTTCTCCACTAGGCTCTGGGTGTCCAGATCAACTGATGAAAGAACGCCTTTCATGGCTCCCTCGCTTCGAATGTGCTTGGTTAAAGCTCTGGTATCGATATCCTGAATCCCCACAATGCCGTAAGAATTAAGGAAATTTTCCAGGGAATCCTCAGCCCTCCAGTTACTATAGATTCTGGAGTATTCTCTGACCACAAATCCCTCCACAAAGGGCCCTCGAGACTCGTAATCCTCGGAATTTACCCCGTAATTGCCGATATGAGGGTAGGTCATTGTTACTATTTGACCCGCATAGGAGGGGTCGGTCAACACCTCTTGATACCCAGTCATACTGGTGTTAAAGACGACCTCTCCTACTGCCTCACCAATTGCCCCAAAAGCTGTTCCCTCATATGTGGTTCCATCTTCCAATGCCAATATCGCCCTTTCCCTCATATCACTATCCCCTAATGTCTTCGACTCTCGTCCCTCGATTCTCAATGCTCGACCCTCGACTCTATTCCGTAACCTTTGACGATATTACCTTCCCTTATAACTATCTCCCCCGCCACTAAAACATATTTCACAATACCATTCAATTCCCAACCGTGGAAGGGGGAATTTTTGCTCTTGGATTCAAATTTGTCGATATCAACCTTAAGTTTAGATTTGTGATCAAATATGGTGATATCAGCATCACTTCCTATGGATAAACTTCCCTTGTGAATTCCTAGAGTATTTGCGGGATTTATCGCTAACTTTGCGATCAACCGCGGCAAATCAAGCACGCCAGTTTCCACGACCTTGGTGAGCATCAAGGGAAGGGTCGTTTCAAGCCCCACAATTCCAAATGGAGCGTGGTCAAACTCCCTCTCCTTTTCATGCAGCGCATGTGGAGCGTGATCGCTGGCAATGGCATCAATTGTCCCATCGGAAAGTCCCTTCAAAAGTGCCTGCACATCTCGCTGGGATCTGAGCGGGGGATTCACCTTAAAATTAGTGTCGAAATTCATTAAAGCCTTGTCAGTGAGTACCAAATGATGAGGAGTAACATCGCAAGTCACCCGAATTCCCGCCTTTTTAGCCATGCGGATTAAAGCTACGGTCCCCTCCGTACTAACATGGGCTATATGAAGTCTTCCCCCAGTTACCCCAGCTAGAATAATATCTCGAGCGACCATGACCTCTTCAGCAGCCGCTGGGATGCCTTTCAATCCAAGCAGTGTGGAATAAAAACCTTCATTCATCTGACCATGGAAAGAAAGATTTTTGTCTTCCGAATGAGCAATCAGTGGGATGTTAAACATTCGTGAATATTCAAAGGCTCTCCTCATCACCTCGGCATTCATCACCGACTCTCCGTCATCCGAGAAAGCCACCGCACCTGCTTTAACCAACTCGCCCATCTCAGCGAGTTCTTTACCCTTTAAACCCTTGGTGATGGCAGCGACTGGAAAGATACTGGCCATTCCCTCTTCTCTGGATTTCTCCAGTATCATCTCGATCACAGATGCTGTATCGGCAACTGGATTTGTGTTTGGCATGCAAGCAACGGAGGTGAAACCACCTTTAATAGCGGCTCGGGTGCCAGTTCTTATGGTTTCCTCATCCTCTCTACCGGGTTCACGTAGGTGGACATGCATATCTATGAGACCAGGTGTTACAATCATATCCCTGGCCTCAATAGTTTCAGCATCCTCTGCCGCTAAATTCTCCGCAATGCTCATTATCTTTCCATTTTTAACCAGAATATCCAAGGTGGCATCAACTTCATTTGCGGGGTCGATGACTCTCCCCCCTCTTATTAGCACCTTAGACACTCTCACCGCCCCCTATAAGCAAGTATAGTATGGCCATCCTCACCGCCACTCCATTCGTTACCTGATCCGTCATCACCGATTGGGGGAGATCTGCAACTTCAGAGGTTATTTCTATCCCTCGATTCATGGGTCCCGGATGCATAATGAGTGCGTTTTCCCTAGCCCTTGTGATCCTCGCCATATTCAAACCGAACAGCGTTGTGTACTCTCTCAAAGAGGGAAAGAGATTTTCCGTTTGACGTTCGAGTTGCATCCTCAGGCAGTAGACGACGTCGACCTCTTTTATGACCTCATCGAGATTATAGCTTACATCCACGCCGAAGGCCTCGATGTTCACTGGGAGTAAAGTAGGTGGAGCAACCAGGGTAACCTTTGCTCCCATCTTTGTGAAAGCCAGAATATTGGAGCGCGCTACCCGACTGTGAGCGATGTCACCAACTATGGCTACATACAAGTCCTCGATTCTTCCAAGTTTCTCCCTGATGGTGAACAAATCGAGGAGGGCCTGTGTGGGGTGTTCGTGAGCTCCGTCTCCTGCATTTACTACTCCGCATCTGACCAGCCTGGCTAAAAGATGCGGTGCCCCGGCGGCGGAATGCCTGATGATTACAAGGTCCGCATTCATGGCCTCGATGGTTTTGGCAGTATCTTTAAGACTTTCCCCCTTCACAGTGGCACTGTCTTTACCCGAAATATTCACAACATCAGCACTCAAGCGCTTAGCGGCCAGTTCGAAGGATGTCCGTGTGCGAGTACTTGGTTCCAGAAAAAGATTGACTATTGTTCTTCCCCTTAAAGTAGGAACTTTTTTGATGGTACGAGTGGAAATCTCTTTGAAAGACTCGGCTGTATCCAGAATCAATTCGATCTCCTCGCGATTTAGTTCTCTTATTCCCAAAAGGTTCTTGCTTTTAAGCTGGATTTTAATTTTCACTTAAGAAACCTCCCCAATGACCACGGTATCAAGGCCATCCTCCTCCTTTAAATTCACCTGTACTCGTTCCTTACGAGAAGTTGGTATATTTTTCCCCACATAATCGGGCCGGATGGGAAGCTCTCTGTGTCCTCTATCGATCATCACAGCAAGCTGAATGCTTGCTGGTCGACCGAAGTCAAAAATGGCATCCATAGCTGCCCTTACACTTCTCCCGGTGTATAAGACATCATCTACTAACACGATATCCCTACCGGTGACGTCGAAATGTATCTGCGTGGAGGAAACCCTGGGTTGTGGATGAGTGCCTATATCGTCTCGATAAAATGTGATATCCAACACTCCCACGGGAGGAGTCATATTTTCTATCTCGCCTATTTTTTGGGCCAACCTTCGGGCTAAATGGACTCCCCTGCTCCGAATCCCTACGAGTGCCAAATTCCTAGCGCCCTTATTCCTTTCCAAAATCTCATGTGCGATCCTTATGAGAGCCCTTTGAATGCCATTCATATTCATTACGGTGGTTTTCTCCTTAAAGACCATTATCTTCTCCTTTAAAATGCCATTATATTTCCAAATGGACCTGCAGGTTTTGAGACAAAAAAATACCTTCCTGTCCGACACAAGAAGGTATTCGTATTCATGTTTATTTTACCTCCTTCCTAGCCTCGCAGGACTAGATTTAAAGGTTTTTTTTATCATAACAGAACAAGGATTTGACGTCAACGCTTTGCTGGAATAAAATGCTTTTAATCGTAACTGATTTGAAAATAATTGTAACAGTAATATAATTTAAGTTGAGACTCTGGTGGCCATAGCGGAGGGGAAACACCTCTTCCCATTCCGAACAGAGAAGTTAAGTCCTCCAACGCCGATGGTACTGCCCTGGTGACGGGGTGGGAGAGTAGGAAGCTGCCAGGGTCTTATTGTTGTTAGTACTTTGGGCTACGTGAACTGTGCATTTTCTTCCAAGATTCAAGTATCAATCTTTTTGCCCTGCTCTTTTTAATTTTTTTAGCCCAAGCTATCTCGGTACTCAACAGGTAAAGTCCTCTTTTAAGGAGTTCTCGTTCCCTCAAACTTAAATTTTTTCTATTTCTTTTACCCAAGAAATCAGCCACGGCTTCGGCAACTTCGAGTATATTTGAACTCTCTATCTTTTCAAGGCAATTAGCATACCATTTGTAATAGTCCTTATCCTTGGAGCATAGATGATTTCTTTCCTCCAGGATGCGAAGAACCTTGGGGACATCTCGTGATGAAATAACCCTCCTTAATCCCACACTCTCCGCGCGCTCAATGGGGATCATTACCTTCATTTCCTCGGGGGATATATCTATTACGTAATATTCCTGTTCATGTCCTTGAAAATCCCCCACTATAATATCTTGAACTGTTCCAATGCCGAAATAAGGGTAGTATACCTTATCCCCGATACGATGCACCTCATCACCTTCAAATCAAATTTGATTAATTCTATTATACCGCTGACAAGGAATTCTGCCAAAAATTTACATTCATATTTTAATGAGTGTTGAAAAAAATTTGACAAAAAATTGACTCGAACATTAGTTCGTTATACAATAAATTGAGTTAATTTTACTCTTTCGCTACTAGATACTGTATAGGAGGAATTGTGCTGAAGCATAGGTCATGTGAACGAAACTTAAGACTTAGCTTTTCTTCCATCGCGGTCTATCAAAACTGCCCCCTTTCCTATAAGTTTCAGTTCATTGACAAACTTCCCACTAAGAAGACTCCTCTTCGGAGCTTCGGTAGCAGTGTTCACGCCGCTTTAGCTCATTTTTACAATGTGCCCATTCCTAAACCACCCACACTAGATGAACTCCTAAAGCTTCTGTCAAAGGTATGGGAACCGGAAGGATACAAGGACCGAAGCGAGGAATCCATCTATTTCGAGCACGCCAGGGAAATATTGACAAATTTCTATTACACCAACGTCAAAGATTTTCGTATTCCAGCGGCGCTAGAGCATAAATTCCAAATAGAGTTAGATGGCGAAGGCTTAGAGAAATTCACTCTGAGTGGTGTCATTGACAGGATGGACAAACTCCCCGAGGGAGGCTACGAAATAATCGACTATAAGACGAGCCGAAGGCTTCCCCCTCGCTCAAAGGTCGAAAGCGATCTACAACTTTCAATTTACCACCTGGCAGCTCAAAAAATTTGGGGAATCGAACCGGAAAAATTGACTCTATATTTTCTCATCCCCAATGAGAAAATAAGCACCAGTAGAACGCGGGAGGATGTTGAAGAAACCAAGGATATCATGAGACAAGTTGTTAAGGCTATTAAGTTGGGTGAGTTTGAACCGAGGGAAAATACTCTCTGTCCCTGGTGTGATTTTCAAGCCCATTGTCCTCTCCGTAAGCACAAATTTTTAAAGGGAGACGGAGGCTCCCTACGGGTCTGTAGCCCATCCAGGGGGATGCAGGAAGCCGCCATCGAGGTCGAAAAAGTCGTGGATGAATATGCGGAGCTTAAAAGGAAATTAAAGGAGATCAATTTGAAATTAGATGAGCTACAGGAAATCATCCATGATTATTGCGAAAAACATGGTCTTTCCCGTCTTTATTCGGATAAGGTGGCAATCTCACGCAAACCAAGGCTCATTCAAAGCTATAACATTGACAAATTAAGGAAGGTTTTAGAGCCCTTAGGGCTTTGGGAACGCATCTTAAGGGTAGACGGGAGAGCCCTTAAAGAACTATTAAATAGCGATGATATAAAGGAAGAAGTCAAGGGATTAATTGAAAGTGCCAAAGAGGTTGAGGATATAACGTACGCTCTCTATGTTAGAGAAATTCAAAGGGAGCCGGATTGGTCGATGATTGATAGATCATAGTTGTCGTTCGAGGTTCTAGGTTGAAGTTAAACTTATATTAATCATAGACATTGGTTACACCCTTACACGGTTCACAGTAATTATATCGAGATTAAGTTCATATTTTGGGACGGATATCCTGGAGAGTGCATCTTAAGAGAACCGTTAAGCCCCGACTCGTCGGGGCAGCAGCTAGCACTCGGAAGGATGCCCCAAACAATATATAAGTGTTACCAATATGCGTAAACATTAGTTAAAGGTTAAGGTTCAGGTTAAAGGCTGGGTTTAGGGAGTGATTACTGATACGGCATGGGGCAATATCGTGAAGTGCATTGGAGTTTGCCCTATGAGTTCCCCATCGGCTTGAACCAGTGTTGATACTGGTGCAATAATTTGGATTCGCTTGGCTCTCCTATAGTAAACATCTGAATACGCGAGATGCTTTCTCAATAAAACTCCCGTGATGTACCGAACGAAGCTTGCGATATCCCCTTTTTTGAAGATGCAGATATCCAACCATCCATCTTCAATGCTCGCCTGAGTTGTGATGCTGAAATAGCGTCCAGCATAACACCTGGCATTGCCGACAACCACAAAGTAACCCTTCTCCTTTTTCTCTCCATCGAGCTCGATTTCCATCAAAGTGGGCTTATAAGTGAAGAGAGTCTTTATACCAGTTAGAATATAGGCTAAATCCTTGAGCATCCTTTTGACTTCGGGGTCAACTTCCTGCACAATCTGAGCGTCAAATCCTACTCCAGCCATGAGTACAAAGTGACGATCATTAACTCGCCTCTTTTTGCTTCGGGGCACAACCGGGCAAGCTTTCCCAATATCGATTTTCCTGGTTGAACCGCTTAAAATGACTTCGCAAGCCTTAAAAAGGTTAAAGGGTATACCCATCTCTGCAGCGAATACATTTGTTGTACCGCAGGGAATCACACCCAAAATGGCTTTTGAACCAATAATTCCATTGACCACTTCGGAAACCGTTCCATCACCGCCCATCGCCACTAATATTTGAGAATCTTGATTTAAAGCCTTTTTAGCTATGGGGATACCATCTCCAACCCTCTGAGTACGATAAACTTGCAGATTAAATACCTCTTTGAGTTTTCTTTTCACTTGTGGCAAAGCTTTCTCTGTTCTTCCTTGCCCCGCTAAGGGATTAACGATTAATGCCAGTTTCAATCTCATTTCCCCTCTAATTCGCGTGTCCACCTGGCGGCAGGTGATCTGAACTATTAACGAGTTAGGTTTGAATTTTAAAACATTCGAGGAGGGGTAAGTGTGTTAACCCGTCTTGTTAATAATACAGGTAATCCTAAGATTATAAATGGTCACCGCTGCGTAAAAGAGTTAGCACTTTGTTTAGATCCTCTGGGAGTTTATCTTCGAAGGATATACTCTTTTCCGTTCCGGGATGGGTAAACTGCAAACGATGGGCATGTAAAAATTGTCGATTTAAACCCAATTCTTTTCTAGCCTTTCGATAGCCATACTCCGGATCTCCAACTACCGGATGTTTAATATAGGACATGTGAACCCGGATTTGATGAGTCCTTCCCGTTTGTATATCAACCTCCAAGAGGGTATAATCTTTAAATCTCTCTTTGACCTTAAAGTTGGTCACGGCATGTCGACCGGCGCTGATGACCATCATTTTCTTCCGCAGGTGAGGGCTCCGACCGATGGGAGCTTCAATTGTTCCGGAATCAATATCGAAGGTTCCGTGCACCAAAGCCAAATATATTCTTCGTAGTTTCCTTTTTTTAACCTGCTTCGCCAAACTCAAATGGGCCATGTCATTTTTGGCCACTACCATGAGTCCGGAAGTATCCTTATCGAGTCGATGTACAATCCCTGGGCGTTTGACTCCACCGATTCCGGAGAGATCCTTGGTATGAGCCAAAAGAGCATTCACTAGAGTCCCCGTGGTATGCCCATAGGCTGGATGAACTACCATACCCGCTGGTTTAGAAAGTACAATTATGTCCTCGTCTTCGTAAATGATGTTCAGGGGTATGAGCTCGGGTAAAATCTTGGGTTCCTCGGGAGAGGGAATCGTAAGTGAAATCGTCTCTCCTTTTTTTAAGCGATGGTGTTTGGTCATGATTTTACCATTAACCTGAACTAAACCTTGAGAGATCAAATTTTGGGCAAATGAACGGGATGGGATTTTGCGCCTTTTAGCGAGAAAGGCATCGAGGCGTTGCCCCACGTCACTGGCTTTGACCACTATTTTGTAAACTTCCCTTTTCTCATCAGGCATTTTAACCTCAAATATATAAGTCATAATTTCAGAATTTGCTACATGATTGTCTAAAGAAAAATATTCGGGATTTATGACCCACTTATAACATCAAGTATCATGACAATTTTCTGCGGGAGAAGTAACCAGTTGCTAAAGCGACCGAGGCTAAGACGCAGATTCCAATGCTGGTGAATTGAGAAGCTGTGAGCCCCAAAGCTGCCCTTGGACTCTCCCTCAAAAACTCTACGCCAAAACGCGCTGCAGAATACATGAGCACGTATAGCCAGAAAAGAATTCCAGGACGAGCTACCTTAGCTCTCAAAGACCATAAAATGCCAAAGATAATCAAGCTATAAAGGGAACTGTAAATTTGTGTGGGATGGCGTGGGACGTCAAAAAAGTTCACTCCCCAGGAAAGATTAGTTGGGCGACCATAACAACATCCATTAAAAAAACATCCAATACGGCCGATGGCATATCCCAGGGCAAGACACGGTGCAATCATATCCCCAATCTCCCAAAGGGGAAGCTCTCTCAACCAAATAAAGAGGATTACAGCGAGGGTGCCGCCGGCGAGTCCCCCGTAGAAAACCAATCCTCCCTCCCATATGGCAAAAATTCTCAAAGGCTTCGTCAAAAATTCCCTTAAATGGCCGATCACATAGAAGAGTCTGGCTCCCACTATTCCACCAATAGCCGCGTAAGGGACCAGATCGAAGACAAGATCGGGGTTTAGCTCTCTACGCCTCGCTTCCCGGCGTGCCAAAAGTATACCCACTACGAAGGCAAGAGCGAGCATGAATCCATAAGATTTAATGGTTATTGGTCCTATGCGGAATAAAATTGGATACATGTAATCCCCCTGAAATCCGTTATTCGGGGCTCGGAATTCGGGACTCGTTACTCGAAACTTGATGCCCGTTTTTGTCTTTTTCCCAACAGCAAAGTCAGAACCAAGAGAATGAGACCAATCACGATAGCCGAATCGGCTACATTAAATACGGGCCAAATGCGAAAATCTAGAAAATCTGTGACCAAACCGTAAGCCGTGCGATCGATGAAATTCCCTACGGCACCTCCCAATTCCATACCCAAGGCCACCTGCATGAGCATTTCTCGCGGTCGGATGCGACCATAATAAAAAAATATGAATACAATGACAATAAATGTCACCAGGAGAAGAAAGAAATGATGATTGGGTAGAAGACCAAAGGCGGCACCAGGATTGTTAACATATGTGATATGAAAAATACCATTTATGATATGGATTGATTGTCCAGGAGAAAGGATTTGACGCACAAGGCTCTTTGTCAACTGATCCAGTATAATTACAACCCCTGCAATGATCAGAAAAATCAATAAAACCTCCGTCGAAATTCATCGACGATTGAAATTAAACTCCATTTTACCAACTTTCCTCTTCCTTCTTCTTGCAGGTAATACATAAATCGGCATAAGGGAGGGCTTTCAGACGAGCCATGTCTATCTCCTTGCCACAAGAGGCGCAAATGCCATAAGTTCCCTTTTCAATCTTTGCCAAGGCCATATTTACTCTCTGGAGGATATCCTTAATATTCCTTTCTAGGGAAAGATCTCTTTCTCGCTCAAAAGTAGCTGTAGCACTATCAGCGAAGTGGTCTTCATAGGAATTTTCCCCGAAAAGTTCAGATTGAGACTGACCTAATATACCAGTATCGATTGCCTTGAGCTCACGCTCCAAGCGAGATTTTTCCTTCAATAATATTTTCTTGAAATAAGCTAGCCTTTTTTGATCCACAATAACCTCCAACTTTGTGCGTCTACTTAGAATCTCACTTAAGGTCTTCGATTTCCCTTGAAAGTAAAAAAAGTTGAGGCAGCAGTATTAACCGCTTTGATTATATACATTTTGCCAAGGAAAGAAAAGACTATACTCTCAACCGGTGAAACTTTTCACCACTTCAACGCAGCGAGCACAAAGTTTTTTATGCTTGGCATCCCTTCCTACACTTTCACTGAAATTCCAACATCGTTCACACTTTTCCCCCACAGCTTTTGAAATCAAGATGGAAACGTCCCTCAATCTCTCGCTTCTGAAGGCTTTGCCTGGAGCCTCCGTTGAGGGAGATAAGTTAACCTGTGAAACGATGAAGATAGTGGGTAGCATATCTTTATACCCGTCGAGAAAGCCATATAAATCGGAAGGAGCATGGATGGTCACCGCCGCTTCCAGAGAGTTGCCTACGAGCTTTTCATCGCGTGCAATCTCCAAAGCCTTCAATACTTCATCTCGAACCTCAAGCAACCTATCCCATCTTTCCTCAAGATATCGGTCTAAATATTCCTCCTGCACTTCCGGCCAGGGACAGAGCTGCACGCTTATTTTGTCTCTGTATTCTTCGGGGATATTTTGCCAAATCTCCTCGGATGTAAAGGCCAAAATGGGTGAAAGAATCTTCGCTAAGTTAACCAAAATCTCAAATAAAACCGTCTGAGCCGAACGGCGTTTCGGAGAATCCACCTTTGATGTGTATAGTCTGTCTTTCAGAACATCCAGATAGAAAGCACTCATATCCGTCACGCAAAAATTGTAAATGGCATGGTAAACAAGGTGAAACTTATATTCTTCGTAAGCCTTAGTCACTTTGAGCAAAAGTTTGTGGAGCCTGAGTAGAGCCCACTTATCTATCTCCTCTAAATCCTCGTAGCGGAGGGCGTCTTTCCTGGGATCAAAATCATGAAGGTTCCCCAAGAGATACCGAGCCGTATTTCTAAGGCGACGATAGGCCTCGGAGATTCGCTCCAATATCTCCCGGGATACGGCGATATCGGTAGTGTAATCCGCCGAAGCAACCCACAACCGCAAAATATCCGCACCTGACTCCTTTATTACCTCCAAGGGATCGATGACATTCCCCAAAGACTTGGACATTTTCCTCCCCAGCTGATCTACCAGGAAACCATGGGTTAAAACTGCCCTATAAGGAGCCCTGTCTTCGACTCCGACAGAGGTTAAGAGAGAGGACTGGAACCAACCTCGATGTTGATCGCTCCCCTCGAGATAAAGGTCAGCGGGCCATACAAGCTCGGAGCGGTTTTTAAGAACCGCGGCATGACTGATCCCCGACTCAAACCATACATCCAGGATGTTTGTCTCCTTCGTGAATTTGGAACCGCTGCATGAGGAACAGACCATCCCAGAGGGTAGTATCTCTTCAGCCGACTTTTTAAACCAGGAATCTGCACCCTCTCTCTTAAATAGATCAACCACGGCTGCAATCGTTCCCTCGCTTACGAGCGGTTTCTGACAGTTCTTGCAGTAAAAAACGGGGATGGGAACGCCCCACGATCTTTGACGGGAAATACACCAGTCGGGTCTTTCCTTGACCATGGAGGCTATTCTATTCTCACTCCACTCGGGAATCCACTTTACCTTGGTTATCTCCTCTAAAGCTTCTTTCCGGAGCCTATCCTTATCTACCGAGATAAACCACTGCTCCGTAGCCCGAAAGATAACTGGCTTTTTACACCGCCAACAGTGTGGGTATGAATGAATGATGGTTGTGTTGTATAAGAGTAAATTCCTTCTTTTCAGATCATCTATGATGAATTGGTTGGCCTCAAGGATGTGTTTTCCTCTGAACTTTCCAGCTTCCTTGGTGAAGAAACCCTTGCCATCAACGGGCATCGGAGCTGGGAGGTGGTGTTGTAGACCTACTTCGAAATCCTCCTGACCATGTCCAGGGGCGATGTGCACACAACCCGTTCCCTGATCAAAGGCAACAAAATCGGCGAGCACCATGGGGCAATCCCAACCCTGCAGCGGCTGCACATAGACGAGGCCTTTAAGCTCCTTCCCCTTAAACTTCTTCAAAATTTTGTAGTTTTGAATCCCCACCTCTTTGAAGACCTGCTCCAGTAAATGATCGAGTAAGAGGTAAATCTCTCCATTAACCTCAACTGCGGAATAGTAAACATCGGGGTGAACGGCCACGGCTACATTCGCTGGAAGTGTCCAGGGGGTGGTGGTCCAAATGAGCACAAATTTGGGCTTTTTATGACGACCTAATGGAGCAAAATTGCCCTTGATGGGAAACTTCACATAAATCGATGGAGATTTTTCTTCTTCATATTCGATCTCAGCCTCAGCTAGAGCGGTTTCACATCGATAACACCAATAAATGGGCTTCTTTCCCTTATAAATCAAACCTCGACCATAAAGCCTCCCAAATATCTCGATATTGGTAGCTTCGTAGCTGTAATCCAGGGTGAGGTAGGGATTTTTAAAGTCCCCACGCACTCCAAGACGTTTGAATTGCTCTCGCTGCCGGTTGACGTATTTTAAAGCATAGTTTTTACACCGCTTCCTCAACTGCATCCGGCTTATCTTGCTTCTCTCCACACCCAGTCTTTTCTCCACCTCGTGCTCGATGGGTTGCCCATGGCAATCCCAACCGGGCACAAAGGGGCAAAAGTATCCCCTCATGGACTTATATTTGACCACGATGTCTTTGAGGACCTTGTTTAAAGTGTGTCCTAAGTGGATATCCCCATTGGCATAAGGTGGACCATCGTGCAGAACGAAGACGGGTCTACCCCTTGTTTGCTCTAAGACGAGTTTGTATATATCCACCCCTTCCCAAAATTTGAGTATATCGGGCTCCCTCTGGGCCAGATTGGCCTTCATGGGAAATGCCGTCCTGGGAAGATTCAATGTTTCCTTGTAATTAATACTCTTGGACTCATTCATCTCTCAAAGTCTCGCCTTCTTTCAGACCTGCCCGTCCGGCAGGCGGGTCCGTCTGGACATCCTTACCTGTTAGTCATTTTCGCTCCCGACTACCGCCCAGACGGGCGCCTGTATAGGCGACTAACAAACTCCGAACTTAATGGAAGACCCTCTCAGACGTCAAGGACGAGAGAGGGTCTTTATCTCGCGGTACCACCTTGCTTCCCCGATATTTCACACGGGACACTTAAGCTTGGCCACACCTGCCCGTCCGGTCCCAAAGGGAGGCTTCGCTCCAGGCGGGCCTGTGGCTGTAGCAATGTAACGGTTGCACCCGTCGGAGTCTACTCATCTCATTCACCGTTCACGATTCACAAGCTTTCGGTCCGAAGCTCCAAGGTGATTTTCAGTTAGCTTCGATGCCGAGCTTCCACTCCCCCTCGGCTCGCTTTAAACTACCACTAACCTACTCGTCCTCTTCACAGCCTTTAAACCACTTATGCTTCTATATTTTGGATTTTGATAAAAAGTAGCATAATGCTATTCCACTGTCAACTTCAAAGCAACGGAAAAAACTGAATTAAGCAGGAAAGATTCGCGAAGAGTTTCAATCCCTCATAGGTAGGCTCAAATGTGTTTCTTCTTGAGATTTGCCTCTAGGAGATCGGAAAATTCATTTTCAAAGGGAGAGTAGTAATAGGTTTTCCTCTTACCATCGGGTGACTTTGGGTACTATACATCGTCACGGGTGAAAGCATTACGACAAGAAAATCGGAATCAAATTGGGGCTCGAAATAAACATTTATGGACTCCAAGAATGCAGGTGCCTAAAAAATTGCATTTGTCTTGCGTGACTCCTTCAACGAAAATTTGAAAACATATTTGGTTCCACCAAGTTCACTTAATAAAGCATGGAGCAAACCTAAAAATCAATTTTGAATGCAAGTATCTTCTTCATGAGCAAAGAAATTTAGGATATCTCTTGGATGTCGTTTTCTTCGCTTACCTGCTTTGGGGCTTTTTGTAATCTCTTTAAAATTTCCTCAATGTCCTGACTTCTCTTCTTTTTGGATTCTTTTTTGGTCTCTGTCTCCTCTGCCATCTTTACTTCCTCTCCGGCACCTTCCTCCCCAAGCGGCTCAAAAACTGGGGCTTCGATGGTTGCTTCTTCCTCAGCGAGTTCTTCCGCCCTCTCAGCGAGCTCCTCCACATGCTCCTCGGCAATCTCTTCCTCAGCCGCGGGAACCTCTTCGACTTCCTCGCCTTTCAATTCCTTTTCAGCCTCGGCTATCATACCCAGGTAAGATTCTAGCATTGCCTTAAATCTCGCGCGAAACTCCTCCTCAGCCTGTTTTAAATTGCTGTAGGTAGCTTGGAGGTTTTGCTTTTCTTCCAGTATATCCTGGATCGTTGCCTTCGCCTTAAGCTCCGCATCCTTCACAATAAGCTCCGCTTCTTTCTTGGCGTTGGCTTGAACTTCCTCAGCCATCTTTTGAGCAGTAACGAGAGTTTTTTGAAGAGTCTGTTCAATGTTTTCGTATTGTGTCACTTTTTCCTGGAGCTTCTCAAGCTGCTCCTTTAACTCGATGTTTTCCTTAAAGAGCCGCTCAAATTCCTCGGCTACTTCATCAAGGAATGCATCGACTTCCTCTTCACTGTAACCTCTTATTGCGCGTCGAAACTCTTTGTGGTGAATATCTAGGGGAGTTAATTTCATCTTCCTTCCTCCTTCTTTGAGATTTGCTTAAAGCATGAATTGGAATAGGATATTTAAAACCAACCTACGTATAAAATGTAATACTATAATGGCAATAATTGGTGATAAGTCGAGACCCATTCCACCCAGACTTACCATGGGTAGCAATCGCCGAAATAATCTCAGGTAAGGTTCGGTGATATCATACACAAAACTCCTTATCCGCTCCACAAATTCACTCGAGGACAGTGGAATCCATGAAAAAATTATCCGAACGATGATCAACCAGAAGTAGACGGTGAATGCAAAATCAATGAACCGAACGACCGCTACCAGCCTTTTTAACCTCCCAACTCCACAGCGCGTTTGATCGCAGCTTCGATGGCTTTAAAGGTAGCCGCTCGCAAGCCTCCCTCTTCGAAAGCCTCCAGAGCAGCTATGGTTGTCCCTCCTGGTGACGTCACCATTTCCCTGAGCAATGCGGGGTGTTTCCCAGTTTGTTTTAACATGGCACCCGCTCCGATCAATGTTTCAACCACTAATTTAGTAGCTATCTCTCGAGTGAGCCCAGATCTAACACCCGCATCGATGAGAGCCTCCACGAAAAGATAGAAATAAGCAGGACCACTACCGCTGATGGCCGTTGCCTCATTCTGATACCTCTCATCTAATTGGATGGTCTCGCCGACTCCCGAAAAGAGCTTTGAAACCAAATCTATGCTCTCCCTTGTAGCATATCTACCGGGACTGGTCACGGAAATTCCGGCACCCACTAGAGCCGGGGAATTTGGCATAACTCGAACAAGGGGTATTTTTTTGTCTAGTTTATCGTAAATATGTTTAGTGCTTATCCCAGCGGCGATTGATATTAAAATCTGTTTTTCCTTAATTACCCGACTTATTTCTGTTAAAACACCATCTATCTGCTGGGGTTTCACAGCTAATATGACTACATCGGATTTTTCAAGAGCATTGATGTTATCTTTTGCCACCTCGACCTGATACTTCGCCTTAAGTTCAGAAAGTCTATCCTTCCTTATATCGCTCAAGATTATCTGACCGGGACTCAGGATACCTGATTTCAGGAAACCCTTGAGGAGAGCTTCACCCATCTGGCCAGCACCAATTATTGCCACCCTCTTACCGAGCATCTGTACACTTCCCATCAATTTTAGTATTTTTCACTAATGCTCTCGGCTTTCAGCCCCTCAGAAGATAATTTGAGCTGAATGCTGAAGGCTGAAAGCTAATCTTTAGTATTGGTTGAAAAGTCCTCTCTCCTGCCATCTCCGTTTTTCTGCTTCTGAGACCTCAACATTGCTCGGGGTGAGCAAGAATACCTTTTCAGCAACCCTTTGTATTCCCCCATCCAATCCATAAGTTAGACCACTGGCGAAATCGATCAGGCGTTTTGACAGATCGGTATCCGCTAATTGCAGATTCACGATGACTGGGACGTTGGCCTTAAATTTATCGGCGATCTGTTGAGCATCGTTGAAACTTCTGGGTTCTACGATGTGGACCTTCGTTTGAGGCATGGCAATGGCTCGCAGCGCTGCAGCGCGCTGAGTTCTCTCAAGGTCCGGAGAACGGACGATCTTTCTTACGGAAGGTGGTGCTTGCTCATACAAATCCGTATAATCTTCCTCTTCCTCAAATTCCTCATATTCATCTTCCTCGGCCAATCCAAAATAGATGAGCGCTTTCCTCAACAGATTTCTCATAATCTCACCTCACCATCTTGGTTGCTGGGTATTACCTAATCACCTTTAAAAATACCGGTTCCGATTCTAACCATATTTGAACCTTCTTCTATGGCTATTTCAAAATCGTTGGTCATGCCCATGGACAGGTACTCCATTTCAACCCGAGAAAGATTTAATTCCTTCACATGCTCTCCAAGCTCTCTCAGGGTTCTGAAGACCGGTCTTATTTCCTCAGTATCTTCTACCAAAGGAGCCAAAGTCATTAACCCTTTAACTACGATGTGATCGAGTTTTGCAATTTCTTTCATAAAGCTCACGAGTTTTTGAGGATCGATTCCAAATTTACTTTCCTCCCGGGAGACATTCACCTCCACCAATACCTTCTGAATCCTATTTGCTTTTTGAGCACGCTTCTGTATCTCTTGGGCCAGTTTCAAGCTATCAACGGATTGGATGAGCTCCACAAAATCTATAATGTACTTTACTTTATTCGTTTGCAAATGTCCAACGAAGTGCCATGTTACGGCATTCCCCAGTTTTCCGAATTTTTTCCTCATCTCCTGAACTCTATTCTCTCCTATATCGGTTATCCCTGCCTCGATGGCTTGATTGATTTCTAAGACGGGGACATTCTTGGTCACAGCCACGAGTTTTATTTCCGTTGGATTACGACCTACCCTTGATGCGGCTTTTGCCATTTTATCTCTTATCAATCTTAAATTTTGGGCGATAACCAAACTCATACCCGAAATATCCTTCAAAACTCAGCCAATATTACATGGGCGATGCTATCGGTGTGATCACCTGTTCTCTCCAAGTTTCTCACAATATCCACGAACAATATCCCCGCCTCGGGTAGACAGATACCATCCTCGATTCTCTTAATGTGATCAGCATGAAGCTTTTTCTCAATATCATCGATTTCACTTTCTCCCTGTATCACTTTATAAGCTATCTCACTATCCTCATTTTTTAAAGCCACGACTACATCATCATATACCTCGTTTACCTTAGAGAACATATATTGTAGTTGATCCATAGCCTTTGCGGAAAAGGGCAGATTTCGATTTATTTTATGTTCAGCTAACTGTGCAATATTATTGACATGGTCTGCTATCCTTTCGATCTCGGTTATGACATGGTTAAGTCCAGCTAACTTTCGGGATTGATCTTTAGTCAAAGGCTTCTGAGAAAGTTTCACCAAATAATCGCTAATCGCCAGGTATATTCCATCCGAAGCTTCCTCCATTTTCACCAAGGTTTTAATCAAGGTTTTAATCAGCTCGCGATTATTGCGATTGGAGTTCAGAAAGATTCGCTGGCAATCATGGAGCATCTTCGCGACCATCTCGGCGAGTCTTATGGTCTCCTTGGTTGCCTGGGTCAAAGCCACTGAGGGCATGACCAGAATGTGTTTCTCAATGTATTTTATTCCTCTATCTATGACTACTTCCTCGCCAGGAACTATCCTTTTAACCATGGCTACCAGAAAAGATATAAATGGAAGTACGATAAGTGCATTACCCACATTAAACAGAACTTGGGCATTCGCAATTTGTCTAGGAAGGTAAGTCGATGTCCTCGAAACGACCTGCACGAAAAGGGGCAAAATGAGGAGAAATATTAATACGCCCAAGACATTGAAGAGTATGTGGGCTACAGCCGTTCTTTTAGCGGAGATCGATGTACCGATTGAGGCTAAAAGGGCGGTAACACAGGTTCCAATGTCTGCTCCAAAAATTAAACAGATAGCTGAGGTTAGATTTAACAACCCTTGCATCGAAAGAGCAATAACCAAACCGATTGTCGCACTACTACTTTGAATAACGGCCGTAAATAACGCAGCGGCAAATACTCCTAAAATCGGTTGTTTTCCGAAATTTACAAGCATATTTACGAAAAAAGGTAGCTCTCTAAGAGGTTTGGCTCCCCCGCTCATGAAATTCATTCCCAAAAATAAAATTCCGAATCCTATTAGAATTTGCCCCGGTGATTGGTATTTATCCTGTGGCATAAACCACAAAAGACATCCGATCGCTATTATGGGTAAAGCGTACATTCCAACCTTGAATGCGACGATCTGAGCTGTGACGGTGGTCCCAATGTTAGCCCCCATGATCACACCCACGGATTGTTGAAGGGTCAAAACCCCCGCGTTTACCAATCCCACAAGGGTAACCGTGGTAATACTGCTGCTCTGTATTATAGCCGTAATACCGGCTCCGACCATTATGCCTCTCAAGGGACTTCCAGTAAATGTCTCTAAAATTTTACTGGTTCTTTCCCCAGCGACCTTCTGGAATCCCTTGCTTATCAAGGAGATGCCATAGAGGAAGAGCGCTAACCCACCAATTAAACTGAAGACTATTTGCGCAATCATTCCCATCCCTCCGCATTTAGTTTTAGGGATTTTTAGAGTAAAGCAACGAGACCCGCTTGGCGACCGGTCTTGCAATTCTCGGCACGATAGGAAAAGAATAAGTCAGTATTGCAAGAGGTACATATATCTGCCGAATAAATATTCTGCCTCGGTATCCCCACTCCTTCAAGCTGTTTTATATTAAGAGCTTCGAGGTCAAAGGAGTCATTTTGATGGACTTCCATCAACCGGGGAAATTCCCTCTTAAATCGATCGAGCTTTGTGGATTCCAACCAATAACAACAAGGACCAATGCAGGGGCCCATAAATACCAGAAGGTTTGAAGCTTGGCAATTAAAGCGACTCATCATGAGATTTGCTAGATTTGAACTGATTCCAAGGTAAGTGCCTTTCCAACCCGCGTGAGCGATGCCTATTACCCTCTTTATTGGATCAACAATGGCAATGGGTACACAATCCGCAAAGAATAAAGCGAGGGATACCGTATTAAGGTTTGTAACAAGGGCATCTACTCCTGGTATCGGTATTCCTCCAAATGCTCCTTGTCCAACAGAATCTTCATTTACTTGAGCGACCCGATCTTCGTGGGTCTGTTCAGCAGTAGTAAACGATGCGGCATCTAAACCGAGAGCTAAACAAAGCATACGCCGATTCTTGATCACATTTTCCCACTTATCTCCTACATCGAAAGCAAGATTGAGAGAATTATAGGGGGATGGGCTAACTCCTCCCATCCTCGTGCTAAACATTACCAAGATAGATGCCTCATCCAACAATTTCGGAGAGGTGAGAAACTTGATATCTCCTCTTTCTTTATATAGCAAATCAAAAGCCAAGAGCAGTGCTCCTCAAGCGCCTTGGATTTGTTTTAGCTCAGATTTAACCTGGACTATTAACAAGATGGGTTAACACTATGGTCGGGATGAAGTGCTTCGAATGTCTAAAGTTTTCATAGATGTAAACCTAACTCGTTAATAATATATTAACCTGGTCTAAAACAAGCTCTATATAGCTTACCCGAGACCATTATAAACTGCAAGACTTTTTTAATTTTCAAGGTTGTAGATTTTTGAATATAAATAAGCACAGCCCGTACGGACTGTGCTATGAAAGCGACAATCAAATCTCGCTCAAATTGACTAGGATTTGTAATTTCTTTTCCTCAAAAAAGTGGGAATATCCAAGTCCTCCGTGTCAAAGGTGGGGACTTCTTTCTCTCCCAGCAATTCCAATCTTTCCTGCTTTCTTACATCGAAGCCGGTGGCGATCACGGTAACCCTAACTTCATCGCAGAGTGAATCATCGATAACCGCTCCGAAGATGATATTCGCATCGGGATGAGCGGAGTTCGCAATGATCTCAGCAGCCTCATTGACCTCAAAGAGACCGAGATCTGAACCACCTGAAATGTTTAAAAGGACTCCCTTTGCTCCCTCAATGGATGCTTCAAGCAAGGGGCTGGAGATGGCAGCTTTTGCGGATTCGGTCGCCCTATTCTCGCCACTGGCAACACCTATTCCCATCAGTGCTGAACCTGCATTAGTCATAATCGCTCGCACATCGGCAAAATCAAGATTAATCAACCCCGGGACGGTAATTAGATCGGTTATCCCTTGGACACCCTGGCGAAGGACATCATCAGCGACTCTGAATGCATCTAAAATGGTGGTTTTCTTTTCGACAACCTGAAGTAATCTGTCATTGGGGATAATGATTAGAGTATCCACCTTTTCCTTGAGTTTGGTTATTCCCTCATCGGCTTGTAAACCCCTCTTTCTGCCTTCAAAACCGAAGGGCCTTGTAACCACACCTACTGTGAGTGCATCCAGCTCTTCTCTGGCAATTTCCGCTATCACAGGAGCAGCTCCCGTTCCTGTACCGCCCCCCTTACCGGCTGTGACGAACACCATATCCGCGCCTTGTAAGACCTCTTTTATTTGTTCACGGTTTTCTTCCGCAGCTTGATAACCAATTTGTGGATCGGAACCAGCTCCAAGTCCTTTGGTTATATTGGCACCTATGTGAACCTTATAGTCTGCATCAGACATCAAAAGTGCTTGGGCATCGGTATTTATCGCTATAAATTCCACACCAGTTAAACCAGCCTCTATCATCCGATTAACTGCGTTAGTTCCTCCGCCACCGATTCCTACAACCTTAATCACGGCTAAATAATTCGCTCCGGCATCAAACACAATTTCACCTCCTCAACCTTCAAGTAGAACTTAAGAGTTTTTCTTACCTGATAGCCTAATTCTCGGCAATAACCTTATCTCATTCCAAAAAAAATTGCAACCCGAAATTTCTTAAACTTGGCAAAACTCAAGGATAATAAGGAAGAAAAAATTTGTTTTCAACTTGAAGGTTTAAACTGAAGGGTGAGCGCTTAAGTTATTTTTAATGCCAGAATTTACCAATATTAAATACCTCCCTAAACCAACCCTTTATACGTTCTATGATCTCCTCCACGAAATTAGATTCCCTAGCGGCTAGGAGGGGCTCGATCTCGGGGCTCTTTTCCGCGTAATGCAAAAGCCCAACCCCCGTTGAATAAATGGGGTTATTTACCGCCTCCACCGCACCCACAATTCCCTTGGGAAAACCAATCCTCACCGGTAGGTCAAACATTTCAGAAACCAACTCCGGTAGACCTTCTAATAGCGAAGAACCGCCGGTGATGACCACCCCGCCTGGGAGGAGTTCAAACCTACCCGTCGCTATCACTTTTTCCCTAACCAAATTGAATATTTCCCGCATCCGGGCTTCAATTATTTCCGCCAGTAGCTTTCTGGGTATGGGTTTTCGCCCACGCTTGCCGAATGTGCTTACTTCAATGATCTCCAACTCATCAACCAGTCCACTAAAGGCACAACCATACTCAATCTTCAGCGATTCTGCCTCAGAGAGAAGAACCTTTAACCCCACAGCTAGATCGTGAGTCACCTGGTTTCCTCCCAGTGGAAGAACACTGCTATACCAAATGCTCCCCTCGGAAAAAATAGCTATGTCCGTAGTTCCTCCACCGATATCCACCAGTATGGTTCCCAACTCTCTCTCCTCATCGGAGAGAACGGCCTCGCAGGAGGCAATGGGTTGGAGCACTATATCTTCAACATCGATTCCGGTTTGATTGACACATCGAACGATATTTTGTATGGATGTAACCGCTCCCATAACGATGTGAACTGCAGCCTCCAGGCGCAGGGCAGCCATTCCTAAAGGATCTTTGACCCCCTCTTGTCCATCAATGAAGAATTCTCTGGGAACTATGTGAATTACCTCACTATTTGATGGAATATCCACAGCACAAGCTGCCTCAATAGCTTTATTACGGTCTTTCTCGGCGACGATGTGATCTCCATGAGTTATGTCAATGCCTCCGCGACTATTGAGGGAAGTGACATGGGCTCCGGTGATCCCCACATAAGCGGATTTTATCTCCGTTTTACATGCTCTTTCGGCTCTTTTCAGAGCCGCGGAAATAGAAGCCGCTGTCCTTTTCATGTCCACGACAATGCCCTTCCGTAAGCCGTAAGATGGACAGGCTCCAACACCCATGATCTCTATTTCTCCATCAATCGGTCTCCCCACAATGGCACAAATTTTAGTGGTGCCTATGTCCAAAGCCACTATGGCTTCTCTTCTCGCTTTACTCACTTTTTGGAACTCCTTCTAAGCGTTTGACGACGGGGTTTGAGACCACCCTCACATCGATGAAGATGATCTTCCCCCGCGGTTCAGATAGAATCTTTTTGATTATAAAATTCTTCTTTGAATTATTTTCCGCTTTTCCATAAAGTATCTCCACATCATCCTTTGTGTATAGTGAGAGCTTATCCACGGAAGAAGCGGAAACCAAGTTAAGAGAACCCCTAAGGTCCGGATCGAGTTCTCTAAGGCAGGTAAGGGCATTAGAGAGAGATTTTGATCTTAATCTTTTCCCAACCTGGAAGGAGCCAATCTTTAAATCACTGATGACCGGCATATTTGATCCCCTTAAGTCCTCCTTGCATTCCAGAACAAAACCCTCACCATCGATGAGGATAAAAGAATCATCGATGGGAATAATAGCTATGGGTCTTCGCTCCGTTATCCTAATTTCGAGCGTATTTGGAAGATGACGTAGGATTCCTACCTCCTTTATCCATGGTTCTTGAAGAAGTCTATTTCTTATTTGCTTAAGCGGAGTCTTAAGCAGACTAGTTTTCCGGGTTACCTTGGCAAGTTTTACGATGTGCTCATCGGATAGGTGACTGTTTCCAGTTACATTAATCCTTTTGATATTAAATAAGTCGGAGTTGTAGATTCTTATTCCACCCCACACAATTAAGGCTAATACCAGTAAAATCAGCAATAATCTCAAACGTCTTTGTCGCCTGATCCGAGCAACTTTTTTGCGGCGTTCTCGGACCTTTTCCTCGACGGTCTTCATGATGTCACCTTTTTACCCTGAGCTGGACTATTAACGAGTTTGGTTTACACATATATTTAAGGGAGGAGTAAGTGTTAAGAAAGTGTCGGAGCCTCGCTTATGAAAACTTTTGAACAGACTCACAGTTCTGTAGCGAGGCGAGACCCGAGCGGCCCCGAAGGACTCGTTTCACTCGCCAACGGGGTAAACGGCCGTAACTGCGTCTGCCCCGTAGACGCGACAGCGTTCTTCGGGGTGTTTTCGGAGCACTTCACCCGACCATAGTGCTAACCCATCTTGTTAATAATACATCTGAGCCTTCCAGCTTAAACTCAAAAATATATGGAAGCCCTAGCAATCTCATTCAAAGTCGCCAACCAAGGTAACCTCGGGTTCCAACAAAATCCCCTTAACTCTGAATACCTCCTCTTGAACCATCCGCATTAGAGAATAAACATCACGAGCAGAAGCATTGCCCAAATTAACGATAAAATTGGCATGTTTGAGCGAAACTTGAGCATCTCCCGTTCGAAGACCCTTACACCCGACTTCCTCGATGAGTTTACCAGCTGAAAGACCCGGTGGATTTTTAAAAATACTTCCCACATTTGGGAGTTTAAGGGGTTGCGTTCTCTTCCTTTTTCTGAAGTACCTTTCCATCTCAGCTCTAATCAGATTGAATTCTCCCTTCTCTAACCTCAGAACCGCTTCCACGATTACCCCTTGGGAAGATAAAGAGCTACTTCGATAACCAAAGGAGATTTCAAACCCATCAAATGCTTTAAGTTCACAATCTGAGGTATAGACGGTCACATTCTTGACTACGTCTCCAATGGCCTGACCATGAGCTCCCGCATTTAACGTCAAAGCCCCTCCCAAACTCCCTGGGATACCAATGGCAAAAGCGAGTCCCTTTAATCCATTCTCAAGAGCTTTTTGAACTAAAACCTGTAAGGGAACACCGGCGCCCGCTCGAATATGGCAACCATCCACGGAAATCCCTTTAAAATCCTTACCTAATACCACAACTATTCCTGGGAATCCCTTGTCTGAAACTAAAAGATTTGACCCTTTTCCCATAATGAAGCAGGGAAGTTCAAAATCAGCGGAGGTTTGCAACAGCAGGCGAAGTTCTTCCAAAGAATTGGCGATGGCGAAGATGGTTGCAGCTCCACCAACTCTTAAGCTTGTATACTTTGAAAGAGGCTCGTCTCCAACTACATTGCTTTTTAACTTGTATTTTAATCGATTGAGGGCTTCACAAGTCGCCACACGATTCACTTCGCACCTCTAACCTCAAGTGGTTTGACCTAAAGATTCAAGGAGTTCTTGCCCCACAGTCCAGATATCACCAGCGCCCATGGTTAGAACCAAATCCCCGCTCTCTACAATACTAGCCAGAAATCTCTTTGCCTCAAATTTGGTGGGAAGATATGCAACTTGACTTTTGGGATTGTTTTGTAGCACCGCTTCCAAAATCAATTTTCCACTCACGCCGGGAATGGGTTCCTCCCCAGCTCCATAAACGTCGGTGAGAATCACCAAATCCGCATCATCGAAAACATCAGCAAATTCTCGACTCAAAAACTTGGTTCTGGAGAAGCGATGGGGTTGAAAAAGACAAATTATTCTACTCCAATTCCCCTCTCGCGCGGTTTCTAGCGTCACCTTAACCTCCGTAGGAAGGTGAGCATAATCATCTATGAGGGTGACACCATTGTAGGATCCCACTACTTGATACCGCCTTTGAACTCCTTTGAATTGACCCAAAACATCGGAAATAGTTTCAAAGCGTAAACCAATGGACATACCTAGGGCAATTGTTGCCATTGCATTATAGATATTATGAATACCAGGGATATGTAATAATGTCTCTCCAAGCTTCTTATTGGCTTGATAAACCTCGAAACTACTACTGAATTTCTCCAATCTGATATCTTTAACACAAAAATCGTTTTCTTCCTTCACCCCGTAAGTAATGCACCTGCGATCGGTTCGCTCCAGTAGCCTTTGGACGTTAGGGTGATCCCCGCACACCACACCATAGCCTTCTTCGGGCAAGCTACTGATGAACTTGAGGAAAACCTCCTGAATTCTATCGAAAGTTCGATAATAATCGAGATGATCGGGTTCGATGTTCGTCAATACAATAATTTTTGGCTTCAGATACAGAAGGGAGCCGTCACTCTCATCAGCTTCAGCAATGAAGAAATCACCTTTACCATATTTTGCATTGCTTCCGATATCATTCAATTCTCCACCAATGAGGAAGGTGGGATCAAGATGGTTTTTCTGGAGAACCATTGAAATCATCGAAGTTGTAGTCGTTTTTCCATGGGTTCCCGCTACTGCAATTGCAATCTTATTTTCCGAGAGTTTGGCGAGCATTTCTGCCCGGCGAAGTACGGGGATTCCATTCTTGCAAGCATATTTCAATTCGCAATTATTTGGAGGGATTGCGGAGGACACCACAACCATATTCGCCCCTTCAACATTGCTAGGGTGATGTCCGATGCTGATCTTTGCCCCCAAATTCGAGAGTCTGAGAGTATTTCTGGATTCCTTAAGGTCGGATCCAGAGATTTGATATCCAATTTCAAGTAATACTTTGGCAATAGCACTCATTCCAGCGCCACCTATCCCAATGAAGTGTATCCCTTTTGTTTCCGCGTTTTTCACTAACTTTCTCCCCTCTTGTTACGAGTTATCATAATGGTAAATTCTAAAATTATGACCCGGCTTCGAGTTATTGCTTTTTAGCTAAGCTGAGTACTAGATTGGCTAATTCTCGTGAGGCTTGTGGCTTTCCCAAATTGCGAGAGTTTTCTCTCATGCTACTTAGGGATTTTTGATCGAAAATTAGTTTTGTCACCTGTTCAAAGAGTGTTTTTCCATTTAAATCTTCGTCGGGTATTGCCCGAGCGGCACCGTACTTCTCCAAAATTTTTGCATTCTTCCATTGATGATCATCCGTAGCATAAGGATAGGGAATCAGCAAAGCTGGTATCCCTCTCGCTGTGATTTCGGCGATCGTCGTCGCCCCCGCTCGGCAAAGTGCTAAATCCGCTACGGCATAGGCTAGATTGATCTTATCTAGATAGGGGAAACATTTATAAATCAATTTATCCTGCGGTTTCTCTATATTTTTTATGGCATATGAAACATTTTCAAAGTCAATCATACCCGTGGCGTGAACTATCTGCAAGTCATAAAAATTGCGAAAGAGTGGATAAGCCTCAACTACAGCATGATTTATTCTCCGTGCACCTCTACTTCCTCCAAAGATTAAGAGAGTTTTCCTCCCCGGATCCAATCCCAGAGCAAGAATTCCATCCTCATGAGTGGGTTTCAAAATTTCGCCCCGGATGGGATTTCCCGTTAGGATAATTCTCTTCCTTTTCGGGAAAAATTCTTCAGTATCGGCGTAGGATATGGCAATGACGATTGCAACTCGGCTCAATAGGCGGTTTGCCAAGCCGGGGATCACATTCTGTTCATGAATTACCGTGGGAATTTTTAAGAAGGCTGCAACTCCCACCACGGGTACGCTTACATACCCTCCCATACCCACCACTATGTGGGGTCTAAATTCCCTCAAAATTTTCAAAGAATCGAAAGCGCCCTTGCCCAATGAAAAAGGCGTTTTTAATAAATCAATGGCAAATCTTCGAGGAAGTCCCCTCGCATCGATGGTTTTGAGGGTATATCCCATTTGGGGCACCATCTCTGACTCCAGACCCGATTCAGTGCCCACAAATACAATCTCAATCTCTTCCACCAGTGATTTTAATTCTTCCGCTAGAGCGAGGCCGGGATAAATATGCCCGGCGGTTCCTCCTCCACCTATGAGTACTCGCATTTACCTTCGCTCCCGCTTTTCGTGGCTCTTGAGAAGCTATATTGAGCAAAATTCCGATGGAACATAGCGTAAAGAATAATGATGATCCACCGAAACTAATTAAAGGCAGGGGAATGCCCGTTATGGGAATGACTCCCGTAACTGCCCCCATGTTGATGAGCGCCTGAATCAAAATCATACAAATGATCCCAGCTCCTAATAACTTTCCAAATCTTTCGCGAGATTTTAAAGAAATTCTCAATCCCGCAATGGCAAGGATTGAGTATAGCACCACCACAAGAAGTGTCCCCAACAGACCAAGCTCTTCACCGATCACAGCAAAAATGAAATCCGTGTGTGAAGCCGGGAGATAAAAAAATTTCTGACGTCCCAGACCAAGTCCCACCCCTCTTAAGCCACCGGAACCAAAAGCGAGCAAAGATTGAATGATGTGAAATCCCGATCCCCGGGGGTCGGACCAGGGATTGAAGAAGCTTAGGAATCGCTGGCGCCGATATCCGGCGGAAAAAATGAGGAGAAAAATGGAGACACATCCCACCAAGCCCACGCCAAAAATATGGTGAATTCTTGCTCCGGCTAGAAACATTAAGATGAAGATGGAAAGACATATGGCAAAAGCGGTACCCAAATCGGGTTGGAATATCACCAGCAAAGCGATGAAGACCGCTATTGGGACGAGAGGGATCAAAAGATGAGATAAATTCGTGATTTCCCGACGTTTTTTAGTGAGGATATCTACAGCGAAGATGATGATGGCCAATTTGGCAAATTCCGAGGGTTGAAAGGTGAACTGACCAAAAGTCAACCATCTGCTGGCACCACCAGCAGTCCTCCCCATCCCGGGAATTAAGACCAGAGCTAAAAGAGCAATCGTGATGATTATTCCCGTGGTAGATAGCTTTCGTAATTTGTGATAATCGAATTTAGCTAGTAAACCCATGCTTATAAGTCCCAAAAAGGCCCATAAAAGTTGCCTCTTCAGGTAATAATAGCTGTCGCCTTCCTTTGTATACGCTGTACTTAAGCTTGCGCTAAAAATCATGATTATTCCGAACAATAGTAGCACAATGGTGGTACCCAAAAGCCAATAATATGAAATTGGCTTCCTCCTAAACCTCTTCATAAGCGTTAACTCCACCTATATTAGATTTATGCCATAGACATAATTTCAGAAAGGTGGCTCAAATCCTAAATTCAAAATGCTTTGTGCTTAGAATTTGAAATCATCCTTTGCTTAAAGATAATATTTTGGCAAAAGAGCTTCTGCCGCAGGCGATTTATGTCTAACCTATATTGGATTTCTAAAACTCAATACAGTCTCCTTGAAGACTTCCCCCCTCTCCTCAAAATTAGAGAACATATCGAAACTGGCACAAGCTGGAGAGAAAAGTACCACATCTCCCAACTTCGCCAGTTCCTTTGCCATAAAAACGGCTTCTGGAACGGAGGAGGCGCAATGAACCTTTGATCCCTTACCCAAAATAGCTTTAATTTCTGAGGTAGCCTCCCCGAATAAAACCACGGCTTTTACTCTCTTCTTAATCTCTCGAGCCATATCTTCAAAGCTATTTCCCTTATTCCTTCCCCCCAAAAGCAAAATTACGGGGCGATTAAAAGCCGTTAAAGCCTTAATCGTCGCCCCGGGATTGGTGGCTTTGGAATCGTTATAATAATCTATGCCATCGATGGTGAGGACATATTCCAATCTGTGTTCAACTCCCGAGAAATCGCAAAGGGCTTGATTTATGGCTTCCGGGGGAACCCATGATAAAAGAGCAGCTGCAGTAGCCGCAAGGGCGTTATCTAAATTATGCTCGCCTTTTATCTTCACTCCATCGACGTCGCAGATTTCGGTTTCATTGCCCCTCAAATTGGCCACAATTTTATCGCCTTTTATATAGACCCCCTTTCCGAATGTCCTAAATTTACTGAAGGGCATCAGGGTAGTTTTCACGGCGGGGAGAAGCCATCGAGCTAGAGGATCATCGTAATTTACTACGGCGTAATCTCCTTTATCCTGGTTTAAAAATATCCGACTTTTTGCCTGGATATAATCCTCGAAATTCACGTGCCAATCCAAGTGATCCTGTGTGATGTTGAGAAGTACACCGATATGGGATTTAAAATGAACTATATTCTTAAGTTGAAAACTCGAAAGTTCTACGATTAAGGTGACGCCGTCTTTGAGTTCTTCAATGCATTTTACCAAAGGATGTCCGATGTTCCCAGCAACGATGGCTGGGCGTTTGGCCCTTTTAAAAATCTCCCCCAATAATAAAATGGTCGTTGTCTTCCCATTGGTTCCCGTGACTCCAATTATGGAAACACTGAGCTCTCTCAAGTTAATGAGAGAATAGGCGAGTTCGATCTCGCTCCACACAGGGATGCCGCGTCGCCTCGCCTCTGCCAGGAATGGTATTTTATCGGGAACGCCCGGGCTGACAACCACCAACTCTTTGCCGTTGAGATCATCAAAACTATGATTCCCCAACCTGGTGCTGATATCCTTTTTCTCCAATTGCAAAGCCCTCTGTTCAAGGACAGTATTCCTGGCACAATCCACTATGGATACCGATGCGCCCAAATCATTCAGCTTCTCTGCAGCGGCCATTCCACTGCGAGCCATTCCCACTACGAGTACTTTCTTCCCAGAAAAATCCATATTTTAACCACCTTTCATGGCAGCTATGAAGTACAGAGCGAATCCCAACCCAGCTAAGGCTCCAGATACAATCCAGAATCTTATCATCACCTTTGTTTCCGACCAACCAAGGATTTCAAAGTGGTGGTGGATGGGGGTCATCTTGAATACCCGCTTTTTGAATCGCTTGTAGCAAACGACCTGAATGATGACCGATAGAGTCTCTATAACGTAGATACCTCCTATAAGGAGGAGGAAAAGCTCCGTTTTGGTCAAAACGGCTAGAGCTGCAATGGCTCCTCCCAAACCCAATGCACCGGTATCACCCATAAAAATATCAGCGGGATACGAATTATACCATAGAAAACCAATGCAAGCTCCACCCATAGCTGCACAAAAAATCGCTAAATCGAGGCAATCCTGTCGAAAGGCTATACCAGCATAGGCCATCATAACTAAAGTTACCGTGCCTGCAGCTAGACCATCAAGGCCATCCGTTAGATTGACGCTATTTGTGGTGGCAGAGATGATGAGAAAAAGAAATATATAATAAAACCAGCCGAGATCAAGAGTGATTCCGGTAAGGGGAAGGGCGACGGATGTCGAAAGGTGAAGATATTTTACGGCTATCCAACCAAAGGCAAGTGAAATAATGAGTTGCCAAGAAAGCTTGGTTCTGGCCTTAAGTCCTAAAGACCTCGCCTTTATAACTTTGCAATAATCATCAAAAAAACCCAACAATCCACAGGATAAAGCGGTCAGCAGCGCTAAAATGCTTGAGTACGTAAACCCTCTAAATCGGGACATCAGAAGGAAGGTGAAGGTTACAACCACGAGGATTAGAAGACCTCCCATGGTAGGAGTACCCTGTTTTTGTAAATGTTCCTGAGGTCCATCGGTCCGCACAATTTGTCCAATATTTCTCGATTTTAAAATCTTTATCCATAAGGGTATAAGAATAACGACTCCCAAAAGGGAAAGACCAGCTGTTAGAAAAAGTTGATAAGTTGGATAATAGTATATTCTTAAGATTACCATCTAATCTTCCTTATCCCAAACTATTGAAACTTGAAATTATGGAGTGTCGTAAATCTAATCTCTTGTGCCCTAAACATAAATAGAGTGACTTTAAGAGCCATCCTTACAGGCGCTAGCTGCTGCCCCGACTTGTCGGGGAGCCTGCGGCCTTTGAGCCGCGCGGATGACAATTTAGCACTGCAACAAGAGCAGTCTAAAGCGAACCCCAAGCTCAAGGCCCTTTGTTTTATTCACAACCAGGAACTATGACCCACACTTGAAATTGTGAATGTACATAGAAAGTTCTACAGCAAAGAATCGGCTACCTCCTCTAACTTCATTGCCCGAGAGGCCTTTATCAAGACTATATCCCCCTGTTCTAGCATCCGATTTAAAATCCGCGCTGCTTCGGTGGAAGTATCACAAGAGATAACTTCCTTCGAATCCATGCCACTTTGTAAGGCTCCCTCGGCTATTCGTTTACTCCTCTCCCCAACCGTGATGAGGGTATTTACGCCTACCTCTTTTACAAATTTACCTAGTTCGAAATGGGAAACGTCTGTGATTTCTCCCAGTTCCAACATATCCCCCAAAACGGCTATTTTTCGCGACTGCGATTTTATATCCCCGAGAGCTATTAAGGCTGCCCTCATGGAGGTAGGATTGGCATTGTAAGCATCATTTAAAATGGTGATTCCCTTGGGCGTGGTCAATAATTGCATTCGCATCCCGGATAAAGTGCACGTCTCCAAACCGTTTTTGATATCCTCCAGGGGTAGACCCAAATAGGAAGCTATGGCAAAGGTAGCCAGAGCATTGTAAACATTATGTCTCCCTAGAATGGGCAAATTCACCCAAATATCTCCCCTGTTCGAAAGGATTTTAAAGGAAGGCTTACCCATGGAATCCACATTAATATCGCAGGCACGAAAATTTGAAAGTTCTGAAAGTCCGAAGGTTAACACTTGTGCCAGGCTTAAGGATTTTAACCTCTCTGTCCAGAAGTCATCTTGATTCAAAAAGACAATGCCATCTTCGGGTATAGCTTCAACCAATTCGCTTTTTGCCTGGGCAATTAACTCCTCAGAGCCCAAGAATTCAAAGTGGGTTTTCCCAACATTCGTTACCAATCCTATTGTGGGATGAGCAATCTCAGCAAGCTCACGAATTTGGCCCAACCCTCGCATGGCCATTTCCACGACCAGTATCTGAGTACCCTGCTCGGCTTTAAGAATGGTAAGGGGGACACCGATTTCATTATTGTAGTTTCTTTCGGACCAAATCACCTTCATCCTTTGAGATAACACGTTGGCGAGCATATCCTTTGTGCAAGTCTTTCCCGTACTGCCCGTGATCCCAACGACTTCGACTCTTAGCTGTCCTCGCAAATACTGCGCTAAATCCTTAAGAGCTTTTAGACCATCCTCAACCCTTATTACAATTGTTTCCTCCTTTAACTCGCCAAAGATATTCTTTAACGCCTTATCCCACTTCTGGGTGAGGAAACCAAAAGCTCCTTTCTCCAAAGCGCACTTAAGAAACTGATGGCCATCGTAATGATCGCCTTTAATGGGAATGAATAAATCACCCGGCTTCAAGGTGCGAGTATCGATGCTAATATCGTTTATAACCCGCTGAGGTAAGCCATTCAAAAGTTCTCCATTTGTGGCCAATAGAATCTGAGATACAGTTAGTGGGAACACCTTCTCAACTCCCTTAAAATTTCATGAGCCACCAAGCGATCGTCAAAGGGAATCGTTTTATCAGCGAATATTTGGCCGACTTCATGCCCCTTCCCGGCGATTATAACAGTATCCCCCTCATTTGCTAGGGAAATAGCTCTATAAATGGCTTCCCTTCTATCCATAATTTTGCAATATTTTTCGGAAGTTTCCCGTTTTATTCCCTTCTCAATCTGGTCGATGATCTCCCCTGGATCCTCGCTTCGGGGGTTATCGGAGGTTATTATGGTATAGTCGCTCAAGCGACTCGACACTGCACCCATTAGGTGTCTTTTAAGTCTATCTCTGTCTCCTCCGCATCCGAATACTGTGATCACCTTTCCCTTCGTTATCTCTCGGGCTGTACTGATTACCTTATCTAAACTATCCGGCGTGTGGGCATAATCCACCACCACGGTGAATTTTTGACCACAATCGATGATCTCAAATCTCCCGGGAATACCCTTTACCTTCCTGATACCTGTTCTTATAACTCTAAGGGGGAGCCTGAGGCTTAGACTTGTTGAAATCGCTGCTAGTGCATTGTAAACATTGAACAGCCCTAGAAGGCACATTGAAAAATCACAATCTATACCTGAGCTTAAGACTTTGAATCTCGTCCCTTTATCGCTCAATCTAACTCGCGAAGCTTTAATATTTGCCAAGGGACCCAGACCATATAAGTAATTTTCCTCCGAATGAGAAATCTCAGCGATCCTTCGTCCATATGGATCATCTATGTTAACAATATGGCAGCTAGCATCGTTGCTTCTGAATAATTCGCTCTTTACCCTGAAATATTCTTCCATATTTTGGTGATAATCGAGGTGATCCTGGCTCAAATTCGTAAAAACCAAAACATCGAACTGACAATGATCGGTGCGATGTAAGTCGATGGCATGAGAGGTGACTTCCATAACCCCTACATCTACATGTTCCCGAACCATTTCCCCCAATATTTTCTGGAGATCACAGGACTCTGGAGTCGTTCTTTCCACGGGAAAAATCCTTTCCCCAATTTTATATTGGATAGTTCCCAATAATCCCACCTTATATCCCGCCTCGGTGAGAATGCTTTCCACGAGATGAGCGGTGGTAGTCTTGCCATTGGTACCCGTAATCCCCACTAAGGTAAGCCTAGAACTGGGACGTCCATAGAAAATATGAGAAAGATGAGCCAGAGCTTTTCTAGAATTGGGAACCAAAATTCGAGTGACGGGGGAAGCAATTTCCGTCCAATTCTCCATCACAATAGCCACAGCGCCATTAGTGATGGCTTCTTCTATATAGAGATGTCCATCGGTCTTCAATCCTTTAATGCACACAAAAAGATCTCCAGGTTTAACCCTTTTAGAATGATGGGAGAGACCTCTTATATCCACCTCGCGGTCCCCTTCGATTCTTAAAATGTTATCTACACAAGAGATTAACTCCACTAATTTCACTTGAATTCTCCTTATACAATGTCTACGGCTATAATATAATATCATTCGTCAGCTCTAGGTCTCAAATACATTTAAAAATCTTTAATTTTCGCGATTCTGTTTGAGAAAAGGCAAAAATTCAGTTTAGAAGGCAAAAGAGCTGCCTCGGGTATTTATGTCTAGCCTATAAGACCTTAATATTAGGGGGCAATCCTAAGGTGACGTAGACTGAACTCGGCTATTTCTTTAAAGATGGGGGCGGCTGCCACACTGCCCCAAATAGCATCCTGAGGTTCATCGATAACTACGAGAATAATGAGCTGGGGATCCTGGGCTGGTACGAATCCAACGAAGGAGGCGATGTACTTCCCAGATTCATATCCACGATTGTATTTTTTAACTTTCTGAGCGGTTCCCGTCTTTCCAGCTACTCGATAACCGGGTATCCTGGCAGTCTTACCAGTTCCCATGTTCACCGCTTGTTCTAAAATATCCCGCATTTGACGGGTGGTTTTAGAAGATAGAACCTTTTCACCCGAATCTCTGGAAAAGGTTTTTACCACTTTCCCTTGAGGACTGATTATGGAGGAAAGCAAATGAGGACGAACCTTCAATCCATCATTTGCAATGATGGAAATGGCCTGGATCATCTGTAAGGGGGTTGCGGATAAACCCTGACCAAAGGGAATATTTGCGATGGTTGTTCCATACCATTTATCCGGCGGTGGAACATATCCCTTGGATTCACCGGGAAAATCGATTCTGGACTTCTCCGTTAAACCAAAGGCGCTAAGATACTCATAGATTTTTTCCCTGCCCAATTTTAAGCCAATGGTTACTACCCCAACATTGCTGGACTCGGTGATAATCTGAGTGAAGGTGAAATTTCTTGGGGGTCTTGGATGAGCTTCCTTAATCACCTTATTTGAAACTTTAATGGTGCTGGGGAGGTAAAAAATGTTTTTCGGTGTAAATAATCTTTCCTCCAAAGCAGCGGAGGCGATGATCGCTTTTACCGTGGAACCGGGTTCATAAATGTCGGTGACCGCTCGATTCCGTATAACCTCGGAGCTCGTCTTTGAGAAATTATTCAAATCAAAGGATGGATAATTAGCCATGGCGTAAATTTCCCCAGTTTTGGGATTCATGACGATGGCGAGACCGCTCTTAGCATGGAATTTTTCAACACCCTTCTTAAGAGTCTCCTCAGTTTTAAACTGAATATCCCTATCTAGTGTAAGCGTTATGCTATTTCCGTCTGTGGGGGGCAATAACTGTAAAATTCCCCCGGGTATAGCTCTTCCACAAGGATCTTTCTCGACAATAAGCTCACCTGGTCTACCTCGCAAAAGATCATCGTAATAGAGTTCAAGTCCAGTGAGACCCTTATTGTCAACACCAACAAATCCTACGACCTGAGCGGCAACGGAATTACATGGATAGTACCTTTTATTCTCCTTTAAAAATCCTATCCCCTCAATCTCCAATGCCCTTACAGCCTCAGTTTTCTCCTGATCTACTTTGCGAGCGAGGTAAACAAAGCCACAGTCTCTGGTTAGCTTTTTGTAAAGAATCTCCTCATTCACATCAAGAATGGGGGAAAGTTTTGATGCAACATGAAGGGGTTTTTTGATGAGATAGGGGGTGGCATAAATCGTTTCCCTCTGAACACTTACCGCTAATTCCTGGCCATCTCTATCATAAATCGTGCCACGGTGAGGAGCTAACTCAATACGTCTTAGACGCTGCTTGAGAGCTAAAGTATCATATTTCTTGGCTTCAACTCCCTGAATAAAGATAAGGCGGGTGGCAATCCCCAATAGACCAATAATGATGATACCAAGGAGGAGAAGTATTCTTCGCTCCTCCTTCTTGCGCGACTGGACGTTTCCCATGAGATTCCTCTCAAACTATTATTAATTCTTTGCTTCGGCTTCTGGGCTTCTCAGGAATTTCTCGAGACGTCCAGCGAGCTTGCACAGTCTCCCAAGGATAGCCGATTCTTTAGAAGGAGGTGAACCTCGTGCAAATGATTCTCTCCCTCCCTGGAGATTCATCTCCGGAGGGAGAGTGATGTAACTAACCTCTGTCGGACTTATCATGCCCAGTTCCTCGCAGGCAATCTTTCTTATTCTCTCGGGGGATTTTAATTCCATCGCCTGCAAAAGGAGTTTCTCATTTCTGATTTGCTCCACATGAAGAGTTGTTTTAAGCTTTTCCATCTGAAGAGCATATTGGGCAATGAGAGCACGTTGAGAGAGATTAAGCATTACGAATAGGGCGAGGATGAAACTGAAGAGTAAAAAGTTTACAAAGGTGGAAGAGAACTTTCCATACCTTCGATTCTCGATGACTTTAAATGAGCGTAAGGGTTGACTTGGAGTTTTTGCTATTTTCCTTGCTGCTTGCATTGGTTCCCACCTTACCTGCCTGCCCGTCCGGCAGGCGGGCCTACCGGTAGGCTAGGTATCTTTTCCGCTGCGCGTAATCTTGCGCTATCCGCCCGCGGATTTGCTTCAATCTCTTCAGGACTTGGCCTTATAGGTCTCCTTGTTAAAATCTTGATCGAAGATTTTCTGCCACATTGGCAAATTGGTATCGAAGGTGGACATATACAACCCCTCGCCAACTCCTTGAAAGTATCCTTAACGATCCTGTCCTCCAAGGAGTGGTAAGATATGGTTACTATCCGACCTCCAGGTTTAAGCCACTTAACTGCATCCCTTATGGCTCTATCCAAATCCTCAAGCTCTTTGTTAACCTCTATCCTCAGAGCCTGGAAAGTTCTTCTAGCCGGATGTCCTCCTCTACGACGAGCCGAAGCGGGAATTGCGTCTTTTATGATCTCCACAAGTTGAGTGGTTGTTTTGATATGTTCCCTTTCCCTAGCTTCTACTATGAAGTGAGCAATTCTAGATGCCCACCTCTCCTCCCCATATCTTTTGATAATGGATGCTAATTCTGCCTCCGAATATGTATTAACCACATCCGCAGCAGTTAATTTCTGTGAAAGATCCATTCGCATATCCAAGGGAGCTTCAAATCTATAACTGAAACCTCTTTCGGGTGCATCCAATTGAGTTGAGGAAAGACCGAAATCAAAGAGAATGCCATCTATCGCATGAATACCTAAATTGTGAAGAATTTTATCGAGATTTTTGAAATTGTCCTTAATTAATTTGGTTTGCTGGCTGAAGCGTGCATTTTCTCTTGCTGCTTCAATTGCTGTTTCATCTACATCGATCCCTATTAAGAGACCTCCTGGTGCGATTAAATCTGCAACCGCCTTTGCGTGTCCTGCCCCGCCTAAGGTGCAATCTACGACGATGCTGCCATCCTTGCAATTAAGTTGCTTTAGGACTTCAGCCAGCAAAACCGGTTTATGCTCAAACTTTTTTGAAAAAAGTTTGATTAAAAATCACCCCCTGCCGGTCAGGCAGGTCTGTACTTTTGAAAGATCAATTCTATATGCTAAATTCGGGTAGATGCTCGGCGACCTCAGCATAAGATTTCTCAGCTTGCTTTCGGTAAGTTTCCCACTTCTCCCTATTCCAAATCTCCAATCGATTTGAAACACCTATTATGACCACATCTTTATTTAAGCCTGCGTATTTTCTCAAATGATCGGGGATCAAAACTCTACCTTGTTTATCTAAAATCCCTTCTTTCGCCCCTGAAAAGAAGCAGCGAGAAAATTGACGCGCATCTTTCTTAGTTAATGGCAAAAGCCTTATTTTATCCGCCAACTGTAGCCACTCCTTGCGAGAGAAGATGAACAAGCATTTTTCCATTCCCTTAGCAATGAACAAGCCATCCGCCAGAGCATCTCTAAACTCCGCTGGTAGTATCAATCGTCCCGTACTGTCCAATGTGTGATGAAATTCACCTGAGAACACGCCACTAAGATCTCCTCATCCCAATTTACCCCATTTCAAACCATTTCCTTCCATACCAACTATTCTATCCCAATACTAAAATTCCTTCAATTTTTTTCATAATTTTTTTAAAAATTTTAGTACTTGGGAAGGCGTTCCGTTTAAAGAGTTTGATGAGCTAGAGCAAACCCGAAGTTTTAAGGGCAGCCTTTGAGCACTTTGCATTGAATAATTCGATTCTAAAAGGAATCTTAGGGATTTCCGTCGAATAAAAGAAAAATGGAGGTGTATTAGATGATTATAGAATCGGTGCAAACACTTTGGGCTCTTTGTCTATTCGTGATAGCGATCCTCGCTATTGTGATGGGGGTAATAGCTTACCGCTCTATTAAATAAACTATAGGTTAGACATAAATGCCCGCAGCTCTTTTTGCCAAACTGTTCTTAAGCAAAGGATGATTTTAAATTCTAAGCACAAAGCATTTTGAATTTAGGATTTGAGCCACCTTTTTGAAATTATGTCTAGGGCATAATAAACCATTTTTGCTTCAAAATTCCCTGCATGTGTAAGGTTTTTGCTCACACTTCGGGCATCCCTTGCTATACTTATTCACTGCCATCTCCTCTAAGTTGACATCGCATAGAGAAGCCAAACTAACGAGCCAGGCAAGTACATCGGCGAATTCTCCCTTGAGTTTTGTGGTATCCCCAATCTTAAAGCCCGAGCCAGCTCCCCGACTTCTTCGGTAAACCACACAAAGGTTCCATCAATCCCCCTTCGATTGTCCTTTTCAAAATAAATCTCCCTTATAAGGTCTTGAAACTCGTAAATTCTCACTTCTACCTCCTTATGCTCCGCTAAGCAGCTTTATTCTTTATTTCCACGAATTTTGTTTGTGCTTGTCCCTTGATCTTGAAGACTGATGGATTTACCAGGAACCTTTGGAACCCTCGGGATCTTTGGTTTCGGAGGTGTAATGATTCTCCCCTTCTTAAGAGCCACCCTCTTCTTTGTCTCCAGCAACTAACAGCTTTATCTCACTGAGTCTATTTTCCGCGAATTTTAGGTGCAGCTGGGCTTTACTATAATCGTCAAAGGCAAAGACCAGTTGAACTCGTTCCATGGCTATCTTCAAGGGATAAAGTGGGAGTAAATGTATTCATAAACGCGATCGAAATAGATATCGTATAACATCCCAAAAGCTTCACTATCTCTTACTTTTGCTCGTTCCACAATGTCCTTTAAGTCTTGTGCTGTCTTTAAAGGTGTCATTAATTCCTCCGTTTGTATAAACGTGAAAAGAATTTGAAAGATATCTTCTAAAAGAACTCTTTTATTTATTTATGGAATCACCGAGATTTCCCTCCAAATAAATGGAATTTAATACCCTAATGCTCGCTCTCAGAAGAAAGCTCAGCAATGATGATGAGCCTCTGTCTAGCACTATGAGATGTCAGTGAATATCAGATACATAAGCATCAGAACGCCAATGACGATGAATAATTTTCCAATGGGTTTTAAAATGTTTATTTTCATTCCCTTCTCTAAAATTAAGCAAAGCGAACAGGCAATCCTATGATACCAAAATAAATATAATACTTTATAGCCTAGACATAATGTAGGCTCGCAGCAGCTAGCGCCTGTAAGGATGGCTCTTAGAGATCACTCTACTCTATGTCTAGGGCACGATACTTTTTAAATGGACAAGCGGGTGATCCTTCATCAGAAATCACCCGCTTTTTCTCTGAGATTCTAATTTATTTAGTTTTTTCATATCCTCCGGGAACCAACGAGCTGCAGAACAAAACCAACGATTATCAGGAGTATTGCTATTGCTAAATAGTATAATAACTCAAACCCAGTGGGAGGAAGCTCAGGTGGATAAGGCAATACCTCAGGTACAGCTTCTGGATAAGGTAGAACCGCTGGAACTACTTCTGCAACGGATATTTCGACCGATGCCTCCCTAGGTTCTAGAATCTCGTGACATCTAATTACCGCGATATTTTTAATGACTCCAGAGGCGGTACTGTCGACGGTGACTTGGAAAGTGACGGTTCCACTGCTACCAACGGGCAGCGCACCAATATTCCACGTAATTGTGCGCGTATTGGGATCATAGACGCCACCATGGCTTGCACTCCCCTCCACATAGGTCAAACCCTCTGGAATTTGATCGGATATTACTACACCCGTGAGGTCAACATTGCCCGTATTCTCAAAAGTTATAGTATAGGTGACAATCTCTCCCCTGGAAACGTTGATTTATCGGCTTGTTTTGTGATAGTGAGTTCGTAGGTTACCGGGGTTATTATTACCACGGGTATGCTCAGTGACCAACCCACCATAGTGGAAACAGTCATTCCCAAAGAATCGGTACCAGTTGCCGTGGCCGTGTTCACCAGGGGATCCGGATCTGTTGCGGATATGGTGTAGTCCTTGGTGAAGGTCTTCTCCTCACCGATGGCGAGGCTCTCACCGGTGACCACGGTTCCGGCTTTGTCGTCGACTATGGTGACATCGGTCAAGGGACAGTCCCCGGTGTTTTTCACGATATAGGTGTAGGTTATGGTATCACCCACGTGTGCCAAGCTTGGACCACTCTTGGTGATCGAAATTGCGGGATGTAGGATGTCCACCGAGTGTGAATCGGTATCGGTTACCGTGGCACCGAGCTCGTCAGTGCCTGTTGCGGTAACGGTGTTCACCAGGGGATCCGGAGCACCTTCTGGAATTGTATAGTCCTGGGTGAAAGTCACCTGTTCACCTTTCGGAAGATGACCGATATGGTGCTCCCAGCTTGCACCGAATAATGGGTCCGTAACGGAAACAGCAACAACAGGTAGATTCAGCCTCAATTCGACATCTTACTAATTTTTCCTACTAAAAAGCATAAATTAAGTACAAGCTCTTTGTGTCGCCCAAATTGCCGTGCATCCTTGAATATGATTTAATGAAATTGGAAGATATTACTATCCATTTAACCTTTATGAGTGAATATGAAGCCACTACTCCAAGTAGCTTTAGATATCACAGATAGGGAAAAAGCTTTAAGGTTGGCTGCGGAGACAGCAAACTTCGTAGATATCATCGAAGCCGGGACTCCATTGATTAAAACCGTGGGTTTAAGTATAGTACGCGAACTCAAAAGGTTATTCCCGAAAAAAAGTATTGTCGCGGATATGAAAACAGCAGATGTAGGAGCTCTCGAAGCGAAATTGGCGTTTGAAGCCGGTGCCGATTTGACCACGGTCCTGGGGTCAGCTTCCCTATTCACAATTGAAGAAGCGATCTTAGAAGCAAAAATTCACGGGAAAAAGGTGATGGTGGACTTAATCGGGGTGGAAGACAAGCTTACCAGAGCCCAAGAGATACAGAGATTGAATCCAGATTATATTGGGATTCACACTGGTATTGATGAACAAGTAAAGGGTAAAAGCCCATTTCAGAACATTCGGGAACTCATCAAGTTGAAAGTACCCCTCGCTGTTGCGGGAGGAATCAAACTTGAAAATCTGGAGCGCTTAAGGGAATTCAAACCGGCCATAATCATAGTGGGCGGGGGCATAATTAGAAAGGAAAAGCCAGGGGAGGCGGCAAAAGCAATCAAGGAAAAGATCAACGAGCTCTGGCCCCAAGATTAAAAGTATTCGAGGTGAAAATATATGTATTATCGGGAGCTCTTAGACAGGATTGATGAGGTTACCTCCAAAATCGATCCACTGGAATTTAAAAAAATTGTGGATATCATCAAAGAAGCACGAAGAATTTATATCATTGGTGCTGGAAGGAGTGGACTGGTGGCCAAGGCCTTCGCTATGCGCCTGGTGCACTTGAGGAAAAGAACCTTTGTGGTCGGGGAAACCGTGGTTCCGGCCATGCGTAAGCAGGATATTTTGATAGCCGTCTCTGGCTCCGGAAGAACCAAATCCGTAGTCGAAATCGCCAAAACAGCCAAGTCCATTGGAGGTAAAGTAGTAGCGGTAATCGGGGATAAGCAATCCGAACTTGCACAACGCTCGGATTTAATCGTGGAAATTCCAGTGCCCAAAGTGAAGGACGTCATCACCAGTTACGATTCCCGGCAGTTGATCGGTAAAATAACCCTAGTTCCTCTGGGCTCGCTCTTTGAACTCTCCGCCATGATATTCTTCGAATGCGTCATTGCCGAGTTGATGAGAAAGCTCGAAATCAGCGAAGAGGAAATGAAGCGGGAGCACACCATTTTAGAATAGCCATTAATTTTCAACAACACTTTTTGCGTTTTCTCTTGCCGCTGGGGAATTTCAGGATCAATAAAAGCGAGGCTGAAAGCCTCGCACTCCCACGTCTATGCCTTCTCGAAAAGTTTTGTCGCCCTTTTCACTAGGTAAGATTTAAGCTCTTCAAAGATTTGGGCTTGATTCTCAATTAATTGATCGGCTTTCTTCATCGAGATATCCTTCGCCTCCAAAATATAAGAGGCTGTACGACCATAATAAAGAGGTGTCATCATACTGACCAGTTTTTGCTTGTCCTTCTTCCACTTCTTATAATTTAACGCAAAATCGTAAACTACTCTCGCCCACAAATCCGATGGAAAGTTAAATTCATCGCGACTTAAGAACACACTTTCAACCTCGTTAAAGCTCTCTTCGGATAAAACTTCCCTCCACAAAGGACTAAAATGACCAAACCCAAGACAAAAATTTTCGATGAGATCCTGCACGGAGACCTTTATTGGTTCCGGTTCAACCTTTGGAGCTCGTCCATAAAAATCAACTTCATCACTTTCCTTAATCCTGTACAACTTATCCTCATGCTGAGCCATGAGGGTAAAAAGAGTCCCTGCGACCTGTCTAAACATGGGACCTAAAGTTGTCGGTTCCCTCCCGGTATGGACCTTTGTGCCCAGTCGAGATTGACAAATCTTGACTCCTTGCTCAATCGCCGTTATCGTAAGCCAGATATCGATACCATATTTGGCCACATCGGTTTCCCAAACATCCTGCTTTATATAGAAGTCAAAGAGCTCTCTAGAGATGCCAAACTCTCCTCCAATTGGTTGACGGATTCTTTTACCAAAAATGGCTCTAGTGAGGGGATAAGCGAGGAGCTTGGTGATGGTTCCATCATATTTGTGACGCGTATAATAGGGTGCTACGAATTCGTATTCACCCTTCAGAATGGGATCCGCAAGGAGTTCTATCCACTCGGGAACAATGCTTTTCAAGTCGGAGTCCACCACAATTATAACATCGGCTCTCAAAGCATAACCGATCTCAAATACTGCCCGGAGGGAAGAACCTTTTCCAGGTAGTCCCCGGTAAATGGTGACCAATCTCTCAACACCTGCTGAGCGGGGAAGGTCTTGAGCAATCTCACGGCTGTCGTCGGTGGAACCTCCATCGGAGACCACGATCAAAGATCTTTTATTAGGGGAATATTTACGCAAGCCGGTCTCAACGGTGTTTATAACATAACCCACGGTCCTCTGGTTATTGTAGCAGGGGATACCGACCAGTACATCAACCTGACCTATCTCTTTGATCCTTGATCTAGCTTCATCACGAAGTGCAGTGGCAAATATCGTAATAATCACCCCTTCTCAATATGTTCACCGTTCGCGGTTCACAGTTTGCCCCAAACAAATATAAGTATTAACAAGTTCGTAAACATTACTACTACCTACTAAGATCAATGACCTTATCCGCATAGGCATCATATCTATCACTGCAGGTAAAAAGGATTATCTGGTACTCCTTTGCGATTTCTTTGACCAATTCCATGGTGTTCCTCAATCTTTCATCATCGAAGGTGATAAAGGGATCATCGAAAAGCAAAGGAGGCTTTTTGCCCTTGGAAATGAGCTTGACCAAACCCAAACGAGCTGATAGATAGATCTGGTCGATGGTTGCCCGACTGAGTTCTCCGGCTTTTACATAGTCCTTCTTTTCCTCAGAGTAGACGAAAAACTCCAAATTTTCCTGATTTACTTTTACCCTGTTATATTTACCATTGGTTATTATGTTAATATATCTGGAAACCTCTTCCTCCAAGACCTTCGTCGCCGAGCGTAGAGTGGATTCTCGGGCTTCATCTATGCTTTTCAATACAAGCTCATAAACTCTTCGTCGCCTTTGGTAGAATTCCAGCCTCTGTTGTAAATCGGCGAGTTTCTCATCAATGGCTGCCAAATCCTCAGAGGTGGCTCTAGCTTTGGAGATGACGATCTCCAACTCCTTTTTCTCCTCATCGATTGCCCTTTTTTTCTCCGCCAGATCCTCTATTTCCTGGAGCAACTTCTGAAACTGCTCAGGATCGAGGGCTATGGGATCGAGGCTTTCCCACTCCTCCTTCTTGGCATTACGATCCAGAGCTAAGGTTCTTGACTCCTCCACCAAATCTTCAATCGATTTGTCCCCTAGAATCCCGCTCAATTCACTATCCTTCGCCAACTTTTCAGCGCGGAGGGGTTTATACTTCTCATATCTCTCCAAGCACTCAGTGGCAGTTTTACACCTCGCTTTAGCCAAAAGATATTTGATTTGATCATTTATTTCGGTTATCTGCTCTTCGACTTTAATCTTTTGATACCTTATTTGAGAAACTACCGTTCCCAGATCAACTTGGGGCTCGGGTTTTATGCGTAAAACTCCATAACCGGCTACCAGCAGACCAACAATGGCCAAAATGAGCATAAACTTTGAAAGAAAAGCACCGATAATGCCCAATAAGAGGAGGATCGTACCCAAGATCAAAGGGTAATTACCGGTGGGAGTGGACTGGAGCTGAAGATCTATCTGCCCTGCCGGTCCCAAAGGGAGGCTTCGCTCTAGGCGGGCCTCATGGTAGGCAAGGCTTGGTTCCACCAGTTGCTGCTCTAGAGAGTCCCTCATTTGCTCCAAAGATTGCTTTCTGCCAAGGAGAGTGCGAAGTGCATCCACGTCTTCATCCTCTATTTTCTCCAAGAAGCTGTAGGGTTTGAGCCTCTCATTAAGATCATCGATCTCGTGCTTTATACCAAAGGCGCGTTGGATATTCTGGTAGCATTCCTCGATTTTCTCCAGTTCTTGCTCAAGCCATCGCCTCCTCTCATTCCTACACTTAAGATTCATTTTGGTGGAAAGTTCTGTACTTAAATCCTTCAGTTCCCTTTCCACTTCAAAAAGTCTGGTGCTGGTTCTCCGAACTTCCTCTATCTCATCCTCCAGTTGTCTCCGCTTCTCCTCCAGTTCAGCAATGGCATTGGAAAGCTTTTGAATTTCCCCAGGATATTTTGTTATTTTGCCCTCCCCTTTGATCAGCTCTTTTAAAGTAACTTTTAACCTTTCACAAGCCCAAGAGGCGGTCACCTCATCCTCCCCCGTAATCGTTGCTTGGAGACTATCACCTATTTCTCTCTCCCCTTTGGATATCTGCGCCACCCTATCCTGCTCAATACAGGCCGTACTTTTGAACACGGCTGCTGAACTGAAGCCCAGCCATTGCCCCACTTTTTCACCGACTTTTACGGGATCGATGATCTCCCGAGGAAGACCATCACCAATCAAAGTGAGCTTCTTGGTTTCAAAATCCTTATGAAGTGCATAATTTGCACCTTCATCTTCGACATCGAGGCCTATTTCGTACATCCTCTCTGAACCCCAAGAGATCAAATTCCTGACCTCCTTCCGCCTGTGGGAAGGATTAAAGAATAATCCAGCAATTAAGGCAGAATGGAGCGTGGATTTTCCAGCTTCATTGGGTCCCTTAATCACATTGAGACCGGGAGAAAGCTCCGCCTCTAAATCTCGAAAACGTTTGAATCTCTGAAGCTTTATCTTCTTTATGATCATCTAAGAACATTTTCCCCTTTCAGCAAAGCTACGCCTAGCTTGAGTGCTTCCTCAATGACCCTTCTCTCTTCTGCTGTGGATTGCTCCAGCCTTTCCTCCATAATCCGAATGAATTTGCCGATGATCATATTTTCCGGTAAATCTTCGACCGATATTTCCTCAAGTTTTGGATGGGATTCATCGATCACTCTCAAACGAAAGAAGAATGGCTCTAACTCTTGCTCCAACTCCTGTGGATCAATTTCAAGATGAAAGCTCGCCAGTCCCTGGAGTTTTACCTCGATTATGAGATCTGGGTCGGAATGAGCCTTTATGGCCTCATTGATCTCGTTCACACTACTCATCATATCCACCGGTAATTCCAGCATCTTGAAGAGGCGCTTCCCCACTCGTCTTGGTTCCACATTCACTGAGCCATCCGGATCGATGAATACTAAGAGAACATTGCCCGATCCTTTCTGGTGAATATCCAGTGCCTCTGGAGAGCCACAGTAGCAAGCCTTGGTTCGACCCCTGGAATAATCGGCGAAGGAATGCCAATGCCCCATGGCTATGTAATTCATGCCACTGCTCTCTACCTCCTCTAGGGTGAAAATCGCTCCATCCTCCTCTACCTTTTCGGAAATTTTCATAGCTCCGTGGATGAGAGCGATGTGAAATTTTGTCCCCGTTTGAGGATGAATACCTTCAAGGGGACTTTCTTCTAAGATCCACGGGGTGAGAGCCTTTCCATAGACTGTTAAATCCAAATTCTTGAAAGTTTTGAAGGTTACCTCATCGGTGAAAAGGGTAAGATTGGGAAGAGCATCATTGAAATTGTAATGGCGATAGATGGAGGTTGCATCATAACGGTCATGGGTACCAGGTATGAGACAGATTGGAATGTTCCTCTGCTCTAGTTTCTTGAACAGCTGAACGACTCCATCCAAAGTTCGCCGGGAGGGATTATTGGAATCAAACAAATCACCCGCGATGAGGAAGAGATCCACATTTTCTTCAATGGCGAGATCAATTACATTTCCAAAGGTTTTAAGGATTTGAAGGCGTTGTTCCTCTCCTTTTTCACCAAGCATAGAGAATTTAGCTCCGAGATGGATGTCGCCGGTATGCAAAATCTTCAAATCCATCACCCTTTTTAAGCCATGAGCCGTAAGCTATAAGCCTAAGATAAGTAGTAGTAGTCATAAATCCGTTCCCAACTTCCTCCTTCACTACTGGTTAATGCTACAGCTCGTTGACCAAATTCCAAAGCTTTCTGGAATTTTCCTTGCATGCCATAGAGTCTTCCTAGGGCGCGTAAGGTGAAGCATAGTCCCCAGGTATCATGCAACTCCTCGAAGATCGCCTTTGATTCCTCCACTAATTTCAAACCCTGTTTAAGTTCCCCCATCTCCGCCAGCGTTTCACCCATCGTCCAGAGGACCCATCCCCGCACCCGTCTGTATCCGAATTCCTCAACGATTTCCAAAGCTTGATGTGACACCCTTAAGAGACAGCTCATAATCTCCCTCCATGCGATGGACCATGGCGATATTACATAAAGTGAGGGCCATATCGTGTTTGTTTCCCAACTCCTGTCTCAATCGTAGGGACTTGTTGCTCATCCGCAGAGCATCGGCAAATTCTCCCCTCCCCAAGTAAGGGATAGCGAGGTTATGGAGAACAGAAGCTTGGGTAGCCTTATCCCCCACTTTTTGGCTAAGTGTAAGGGCTCTTTCAAATAAAGAAAGAGCCCGTTCAGGATCCATACGAAGGTGGCAACTCGCCAAACTACATAGGATGGATGCCTGATCTTTCTCCTCAAGATAATTCAATGATTGATCGAGAAGAGAGATCGCTCTTTTATAATCCGCCTTTAATCTATAGAGCTCGCCACTTCTGCCAAGACTTATCCCCGCGCCTTGCTTATCCTTTCTCCTCCTGAAGATGAGGAAAGCTCTTTCGTACAGAGCCAAGGCATCATCCCATTCCCCCTGAATTTCCCGGATTTTGCCCTTGTGGATCAGCAACCAAGGCTCTCCTTCAAGAATCTGATAAGGAATTCTATCAATCCATGATTTAAGAGTGGAAAACCTACTGGTGCTTATCATCTCACCAGCAATTTTTGAGATGAGCTTTGCTGCTTCACGGGGTTTTTCCGCTTGGAAATAATGGTAGATCGCATGATCCCACTCGCCTGTACTCTTGAAATAACGTGCGGCTTTCTGGCGAAGATTAAGGATTGTTGCTTTGCTCTCGGTTTCGATGGATTTGGCTTCCAAGAACTTTTGGAATAGATGGTGATAGCGGTATATGCCATCCAAACGCGTGGTAAAAACATGGCTTTTCTCCAAATATTCTAAAATATTTTGAGAATCTTTAATGCCCACTAAGATATTGCCGAGATCTGGATTTATAAATGGTACAATTGAGGTTCTTTTAAGAAAAGTCTGAATCCTTGGGGATTCTTGCTCAAAAACCTCCTGGGCTAGATATTCGTAGATATCTCGAGTACCCATAAAGTGATCTATAAATTCTTTCCTCTTAAGCGGTTCGAGATTCTTCAGGGAATCGTAGAGGAGCAAAAGACTGGCGATCCAGCCCTCAGTTTTAGTTGCCAGATTATTCAATTCCTCATCATCCAAGGAAAGAGGATAAAAATCATTGAACAGTTGGCGAATCTCTGGAGAGGTAAATTTCAAATTATCGGTCTCGATTTCAGCCACCTCTCTCCGCGCCTTAAGTATTGCCAAGGGGAGATTTGGTGTAACCCGAGAAAGGATAACGAAATGAACTTTTGGAGGTAGCTGGTCAAGAAGGAATTTGATGATTTCACTTATTTCTGAATTATCATTCACATGGTGATAGTCATCCAAAATGAACAGCGTATCCTCTGGGATAATTTCCATTAACTCATTGATGAAAATGGTTGCCACCGATTCCCTTTCCTTGGAAAGATCTACTGTTTCTCTTAACCTATTTTTGGTTTGAGTACCAAAGCGAGGAAACTCTTTCCTAATCGCCTCCACTAAATAACTCAAAAAAACGGCGGGGTCATTATCACCCGGGTCCAGACGATACCAAATTACCTTAAATTTTGTGTCGGAGGCGAAATCCGCAAGGAGCGTTGTCTTACCATATCCACTCTGAGCACATACAACTATAAGTCTTCGGTCGACATTTGCGTGCAGGAGCTCAAGCAATCTTCGCCTTTTGAGAATACTTTGTGCTTTTGGAGCGAGCAATTTTGTGCGCAAAATTGGAGTTTGATAAACCATTAAAAACCTTCTTCCCCTTTGTATCGGTTCTTCAAAGTCGTGTGCACGTTCTTATTATAATTTACAAACAGTCTGGAAACCAGATTTTTAAAGAACAAAGACCCACACGTGGTGGGTCTTTGCAATTGATAAAATCCGGGGGCATCACACAAAGCGAAGATATGTCTTTTTCCTATGGTACCAACAACGACTCACTAGTATCCACGTTTAAGGTGGAATCGTAGGTCCAATCGAGCTTTACCACATCGGTTACCGTTGAGGTATAAGTTCCAGTCGCCTTTGTCGGGCCATACACAAAGGTCACCGTTCCATCAGCACCTGTGTTGCCACTACCACTAGCAATGAAATTACCATTTAAAGTCATTTCAAGATAAGCCGTAGCACCCTCAAGGCCAACGTTGTTCGTATCAACTACCTTCACGGTAGTGTATATTTTGGCGTTCCATATGACCAACGATATCTCTGCTTCCAAAGACCGCTCAAATCATTCGGTGCCTCAGTCCAAGCCACAGCGTGGTCTTCGTAACATATCTTGTAACCCAACTTTCGAATGCTCATAGTCATATCAGTGTCTTCGGCAAGGGTCTCACTGCTGAAATATCCCGCCTCTTCAATTGCTTCTCTGCGAAAAGCACCCACAGGACCCGGAACGACAGTTATACAGTTGAGGATGGACATCATCCTCCGATCCAGATTGCAACTCATGATGTATTCCATCGATTGCCAGAGGGTGAGAATGGTATTACGATTGCCGACCTTGATATTACCCGAGACCGCACCGATTTTAGGGTCTTTAAAATGTCTGACCAATTCTCCCACGGTATTCGGTTCAAACTTTGTGTCCGCATCCATCATCACCAAAATCTCGCCGTCTGAATTCCTAATCCCCTCATTTAAGGCCGATGCCTTACCCCCATTTGGTTTCCGAATGAGTTTAACCTGATAATGGGCAAACTTTAAAACTTCATCGGCGGTACCATCCGTGGATCCATCATCGACCACGATTATCTCGTAATTGGGATAGGTTGTTTGCAGTAACCAATTTATGCAATTTCCAATCACTTTTTCCTCGTTATATGCCGGAACTAGAATACTTACTCTCGGATTATGATTTAAAACCGCGGGTATCCTCCTCCCTATGTAAACCTTTTGAAAAAGAGCGAAAAGAGCGACCAATATTGTTCGAATGAATGTGAGGAGAATTGCCAGAATGAAGATGACCACAAAGAATTTTTTCGCCCACAACCATGCGCGGTAGGTGCCAAGGACCGTATAACCCATGAATTGTTCGGCTCTTGAAGCGGGACGCAAGACCTCTGCTCTATTTAAGAGGAGAAGCTCCGAAAGGGTCACGAATTCGAAGCCCTTATCCCTTAAGGAAGTGATGATTTTGGGGAGGGCCTCGACCGTCTGACTACAATCCCTACCGCCATCGTGAAGGAGAATGACACTACCTCTCTCAACTTCCGAGAGACAGCTCTTAAGCATCTGTTCCACTCCGGGACGCTTCCAATCCTGAGGGTCGATTCCGTACAATACCGAAATATATCCAAAATCCTGTGCAATTTTGATGGCTTTTAAGCCTTCATAATTGATTTTGTCGCCCACGAAGAAAACTTCAGGGGGTCTGAAAAGCACAAAGGACTTTCTGGTTATAGCCTGCAACAGACGTTGAGTCAGAGTAAGCTCGAGATGAGCTTGTAATCGCGAGGTCTTAGCGAGATGGACGTGGGAAAAAGTGTGATTGCCGATCTCATGTCCTTCATCGAATTCCTTACGGACGAGTTCGGGATGGACAAGAACTTTCTGCCCAACCACGAAAAAAGTTGCTTTTACATCGTGTCTCTTGAGAATCCTCAGGATTTTTGGAGTATATAATGGGTCGGGACCATCCTCAAAGGTAAGCACGATTTTCTTCTCACCGTATCCATATCTTTTTACCTTGTATCCTTTCTGTCCGTGGATATACCTTTCAAAAACTTTGATTACTGCTCCCTTGCCCTTAACTTCTAGAACAGGGGATCCATAAGTGGTAGCAATTGGTAACCACACTGCAATGGTAAACACGCCTATAAGGAGGACTAAAAATCCGCTGAATTTCGATAATTTTCGCTCCATAAGTTTTACCTGATTTACTCTGTGAACTGTGAACTAATAAGAGAGGGGTGGGATTACTCCTCGGTTAATAAAAGTGGGAACACGATATCGCTAATACAGCAGGGGATCATCACCGCGAGAACCACTATTATGAAGACACTCCCTATGAAATCCATCCAATTCATTAATCCAAAAGCCGTTAAATATAAAATGGAGGCCATACTACTCACCATAACGTGTATGGCATGAGAATACTGGGTACTTTTTGAAATTGCCAAGGGAGCCAGAAATCCCGCCACGATACCAACCAATACGAAAGGTAGAATCATACCAGGATGCTCTAAGATGCAGATATGCAGATGCATATTTACACCAAGCAAACTGCCTCCAAGAAAGGGAAGCACGATGTCACTTAAACCACATATAACCACCGCGCCAAGGAATCCTATGATCAGAGCCTTTAAAAATCTTTTTTCGTGGCTCCAAAACATAGCCGTGGTCGCTGCAGCGCTTAAGAGTAGATGTACGGGGTGAAAGACATGGAATAATTCTTTTGAGGCTTTGGGCAGAACCTCCTCGGCCTTCAGTAACATACCAATATAGGAAAGAACCCCCAAAAAGAGCAGTCCCATCGCAGCACTGAAGATGGAATATGGCAAATGTTCTCCGAGTTCTTGAAGTACATGATAGGTTTTTCTGTGCATTGCTTCGATCCTGAAATTGGTAGCGCAGACTGCCGTAGGCAGGGAGTTCATCTCCCGCATTCCTTTAGTCGGGGATAAACCCCGACTCTACATTAATAAAGGTGATTCCCACCTAACTGGTATTGTGATATGATACCTTTATGCTTGATAACCAGGCAATATCCCTGGCAACTAGTCTGCCAAAAAGTAGACGACTTTTTGTCAAGCTCAGATGGGGCAGAAGAAGGATCTGCTCGCATCCCCCTTAACGAAGTCGTACATCTTCGCTACCTCTTCTGTCTGGGTGTTCCAGGCTACAGAACAAGGCTTTACCTTTCCCACAATCTCTCCACCACCCACAGAGCTTTTAGGCTCTTCAGGGAAGCCATCTATGACGCTTCTCTTGCCGAAATGGAGGCCCTCTCCGGAGAACTTGAGCTCGATGAGTCCCTCTTTGGCGGGAAAAGGAAGGGCAAAAGAGGTTGGGGAGCTGAAGGAAAGAGGCTGGTCTTCGGGATGTATGGAAGAACCCACATCAACGGCATTGAGGGATTCTTCTCCTACGCCAAGACTTGGCTCTATCACTACCGAGGTGTTCCTAGCCAATACTTTCATCTCCACCTCAAGGAGACCGAGTTTGGGTTCAACCACAGAGACGAAGATATCTTTGCCCTTATCGTGCAACTGTTGGTCAAACCAGTACCAGATGTATAGGAATTACCTGTATCGCGGCGGTTCATCCGCCGCATTTTGGTTTCGGGGCGGCACCCGCCTACTGATCGCTAAACTGGATTGACGAGTTAGTTTGCATTTTAGACATTAACATATCTTGTTAAATACAACTTATGATTCTTTTAACGCTTCAACTATAGCACGGGCAAAAGCCCTTGAGGCTTGAGGGCCACTAGCTGTGATGATATTCCCATCCCGAATCACATCGGTTTCCTCATATTTGGCTCCTTTGGCTTGAATCTCGCCAATTCTTGATGAATAAACGGTAGCCTTCTTGCCTGATAGGACACCAGCATTGGCTAAGGTAACAGGGGCAATACAAATTGCTGCAAGGATTTTGTTGGCTTCTACCGCCTTTTGGGCAATGGTATGAGCGGTGGAATTATCCCAATATTCTGAGGCTCCTGAGCCACCAACGAAGACGATTGCATCATAGTCCTCGACATTGACTTGATCCAGCAAAATATCGGGTTTAACTTCCATTCCCAGCATACCCTTCGCCTCTTCCAAACTCGAAGAGGCAACGGTGACATCAAAGCCTTCTTCCTCAAAAAGGTCCCTCGGTTGTTTATATTCCTCGTCTCGAAAATCCTTATGAGCGATGATCATCAAAATCTTCTTTGCCTCAGGAGTTGGTTTTGGGGGAGCTTCCTCTTCCACCACAGACGGTTTTTCTCTCTTGGGCGTAACTTTCTTCTCTCCCTTTTCCGCCGCTCGGCAACCCATAATTAGGCTTATAGCGAGCAAAATTAAAACTACTCTTTTCATAATCCCCTCCCGTACTCAAGAATTCTTCTTTGACGCCTAAATTCCTCCAAGAAATATTGCTACAACTTCGACCCTTCCATGAAATTTCCTCTTTCTCTCCATGATCATCAAAACCAATTATAGGTTAGACATAATTCGTCTGAAGCGAAGAAAGCTCTTATTTCGCTAAAAAACAGGTTCTCTTGGGTTTAAATTCTAATCCTTCGACAAGCTCAGGACAGGTTTCAAAATCCTAAGCACTAAACAATATCAAATACCAAAATGACACTCTAATTGTCATCCTGAGGGCACGGAGTGCCCGAAGGATCTCATATTCAGAAGAGATTCTTCGTCCCCTTCGTTTCACTCAGGGTCCTCAGAATGACAGCTTTGTTGTCTGTTTAGAACATTTGAACATTAGATATTTGGATTTGTTTAGGATTTAGAATTTCGGATTTAGGGTTTTTAAAGCCTTACTTTTTGGAATTATGTCTAGGGCACAAAACTAATGTGTATATATAGGTGGGTCATAAATTACCAAATATACTATTCTGAAGGAAGTGAGCTGGGAGGCGACTCTGAGCACGCCGTTAAACCCCGACTCATCGGGGAAGAGCTGCGGCCCTGATGAAATCGAGGGCACTCTGAGAACTGAGGGAGTAGGGAGGGCATAACTAATTATCCGAGTGAAAAAGACATCTTGAAACTACATCCCAGAGCTCATGGATAGCCTGGGCGGCAGGACCATTGGAGACTTCCACCACCACTTTTCCTTGCGCTAAAGCTCTTGAAACTTCGGGATCAAAGGGGATCATTCCCACCAATTTAATTCCCTTTTCTTCGCAGAATTCTTTGATCTCCTGAGCATTTTTGAGATTAATATCATACTTGTTGATGCAAACCAGAGTTTCAATCTTAAAATGTTCCGCGACTCCGACTATTCGTTTTAAATCCGACAAACCCGATAGTGTTGGCTCGGTTACAACTAAAGCTAAATCTGTCCCGGCGAGGGAAGCGATCACCGGGCAACCGATGCCAGGAGAACCATCAAGAATTATAAGGTTGTAACTCCCTCCCTCGCTAATCTTTCGAGCATTGTTTCGCACCTCCGTGACCAATTTACCCGACGTTTCCATCCCCGCTTTAAGACGGGCGTGAATCATGGGACCGTATTTTGTCTCTGAATTATAAATGTAACCAGTGGGCTTATCTTCAAGGGTGATGGCTTCTTCTGGACATATATGAACGCATACACCACAACCTTCACAACGAAGGTAATCTATCTTTAGATCTCTTATCGCATTGAATCGGCAAATCTCCTCGCATTTGCCACACTTTGTGCATTTATTTTTGTCCTTCACAGCAATTTTGGCTCCGCTAAATTCCTCCTGACTAAGAATGGTGGGATGTAAAATTAAATGAAGGTCCGGGGCATCGACATCGGTATCAACGATGATTTTGTTCTCCGCCAAGACGGCAAAACAAGCGGCTAAAGTGGTTTTTCCCGTACCACCTTTGCCACTAATGATGGTGAGTTGCTTCACCTAATCTCTCCTCGATACCTTCGAAAAGTTTTAAAAAGTTGGCTTTCCAATGAGGATGAGCTTGGACCAGGGGAATACCTTTAGAATAAAGCATAGCTATATCTCGACTGAAAGGAATCTTAAGCAGAATGGGGATATTTTCTTTCAGACAATAATCTTCGAGCTGGGAATCCCCTTCACCCCATCGATTGACGATGATTCCAAAGGGAATCCTCAAATTCCTCATGACCTCCACAGCCAACTGGAGATCATATAATCCAAAGGGAGTGGGCTCGGTGATAAGAAGGCAATAATCACTTCCTGAGATGGTCTCTATCACGGGACAACCGGTTCCCGGCGAAGCATCGAGGATGGCGATTTTCTCCTCATCAATCTCATCCTTTACTGCCCTGACTACGGGAGTCGCCATGGGCTCGCCAATGTTTAGTTTCCCCTGAACGAATTCAAGATGAGATGCTTTTCCCTTCTCCACCACCCCGATGGATCTATTTTCTTCAGTGATTGCGGAGTTAGGGCAGATTACCATACAGCCTCCACAACCATGACAAAGTTCGGGAAAAATTAAAATATTCTCTTTAGCCACCGCTAATGCATTGAACTGGCAAAACTCAGCGCACTTACCGCAGAAGGAGCATTTCTCAAGATGTACATGGGGCACGGGGAGATAAACCGTTTTGCTCTCCTGAATTTGGGGACGCAAAAAAATATAGCCATTTGGTTCCTCTACATCACAGTCGACATATTGACAATTCTTTAAAGATAAAGCCAAATTCGTGGCAATCGTCGTCTTCCCAGTACCACCCTTGCCACTGGCCACCGAGATTATCATTTCAACTCTTTCCTAACCCGCAAATCTCTCGACCCTCCACAAGTGAGATTTCCATCGCGCTCCCACGCAATCTAATCGGTCGGTCAAGTCCCGGCTTCACAAGTATTATCAATGTCGCTACCTGGGGAACCTCCTATTCCAAATGCCGAAAATACCCTCTCTAAATTCTTGCTTCCGCACTTTTTGCATTTCAATTCCTCTTTGGAGGATCCCATACCTACGAGAAGCTCAAATTCCTGCCCACAATCCCTACATTTATAGATATAAATTGGCACAATATCCCTCCTTCTTTCAAACAAATTTAGTCTTAAACCTTTATTGAGGTCCCTACACCAACCTCCATGAAATTTTCCTTGTATTCCTCTTTGAATAGTTTCATTGCTTTGTCCCCGGTGCAATGGGTGGGGGCTACCCTCTCCACACCAAGCTCTTTAAACTCATGAATTATGGACTTTATAACCCCCTCAGGCTGACCCATCAGATGGAATCCGCCCACCACCAGAAAAATCTCTTCAGATATATCTCTCCCAACCTCTTGCAAGATGTCAACGATTCCGGGGTGAGCGCACCCTGTGATTACCACCAAGCCCTGGGGTCTTTTTAATATCAAGGATTGCTCGGGGATAATTTGACCGAGCTTGCCAGTGGTGTACACATCGGGAAAGATTTCACAAAATTTATCCACCTCAGCTAAAGTCGATCCATAATTTTTTATCCTGTCCTTAAGCCGCTTGGGAAAAACCCCTAGGATATAGACCTCAACATTTGGATTTTTCTCTAAAAAGCCCCATAATCCGCTGGTATGATCGTAATGATTATGAGAGATGATAACGGCTTCGAAATCCTCCGGAGAGATGTCCAGTCTGCTCATGTTCTCTAGGAGAATGGATGCGTTTCCCCCTGTATCAAATAGGATATTCACTTCACCCCGTATTTGACAAGAAAAACCCCAAGAAATTGCGAGATGTTCATTTGAAGTTCCCCTGTTATCGTAGATTATTTTGAGTTCCATAATTATCCTTAGAGATACTCCTTGTGTCCCGTAAATTTATTTTCCGCAGCATCTCTTTGGGTTATCGCAGGGACGAATTTGTCCACAGCAACCATCCATATCTGGAGCAGTACTTTTGCCAACCATGAATTTGGACCAGAGTATCTTCTCTAAATCACTGCTCCCGCAATTAAAACATTTAACTTCCTCTTTACCTTGAGCTAAACCGACTAAGATTTCGCTTAGGACTCCACATCTTTTGCACTTGTATTCGTAAATTGGCATATTTTCCCCGATTTAACCCTTCTTTTTCTTCTCAAGATCGCTTATTCTTTGATTAATCCGATCCAATTGCTCTTTGAGTATCTCGAACTGCTTCTTTAGTGCCTCCAGTTCTTGCTTGGTTGAGACGGATGGAGGCTGAAAAACTGCTCCGGGAGCTCCACCCATACCTGCGCCCATGCCTCTGCCCATTCCTCCACCTCGTCCCATGCCTCTACCAGGTCCTAATCCTGCTCCCGGAGGGACATAGGGGGAACCAACACCCCTCATGCCAAACTTCGGTCCCACTGTGGGTTGACTCACCAGTTTTAACTCACCACTTTTAAATTGCTCCACAGCATCCTTAACCACTCCACCAACACCGGTAAAAACCTGAATACCTGCAGCCTGGAGCGTGGAAAAGGCATTGGGACCACATTGCCCTGTGAGAACCGCCTTGACACCCTTGCTCGCCATGAGCTGAGCGGATTGAATACCTGCACCTCCTGCAGCAGCAATATTGGGGTTCTGTATCACTTCAAACTCCATGGTCTCTGGATCAACGATGATGAAGAACTGACAGCGACCGAATCTTGGATCCATTTGAGATGATAGATCGGGACCCGTAGAAGTTACAGCTATTTTCATATTAACCCCTCCTCATTTTGTCTTTTTGAGCTCTTCAATTCTTGCATTGATTTGATCAAGCTGTTGCCTTAGCATCTCAGATTGATTTTTCAGCAACTCCAATTCTTGCTCACTTTAACCAATTTTTTCGTCCTCCGCCTCTTCGGCCTCTTTGGCCTCCTGGCATTCGTCATCCCTCCAAGTCCTCTTTCACATTTCCCTTCCATTGGATACTCGATCGAGACTTGTAATAAACCTGCTTCCCATGGACCACATAATCGACCTTCCCCAAATCCGCTAAGGCATTCAGATATTTAAGGGCTATAGTGGGATGGATATTCAGACCAGTCGATATATCCTCGATGGTACAAGGTCTTCGTCGGAGCAAACTAAGGATTCTCTCCTCCAAACTTCGTTGATGAATACCATGGGAAATCTCTTTAAAATTTGGGATTATTTCAGCTTTGGATCCAATAATACTCTTAATGGCTTTTAACTGATCCACACTTAAAGCATGAGCTACGTCCTCGCTTGGAGGACGGATGACAGTATTTAGTTGAACCTTGTCCGGTTTTATATCCTTTATTGCTTCTTTCATCCTCTCTACCTCATCTTGATCATCATTAACTCCTCGAGAGAAGAGAATTTCGAGCCACATTCTTCCTTTATAAGCTCGTCTAAAAGTTATCATCCCCTCAATTATCTTTTTGATATCCAGGGAATGATGCGGTCTATTAATGACTCGAAAAACCGAAGGCGTTACCGCGTCAAGAGATGGCAACACCAGATCAGCCTCGATCAGATCCTGTTGAACTCTGCTTTGATATAATAAAGAGCCATTTGTTAACACCGCTATCGGTATCGTGGTTAACTTTTTCACCTCTTTAGTTAGCCGACCTATCTCGCTATTTAAAGTGGGCTCACCGCAACCCGAGAAAGTAATATAATCTATATCATGATTACCTTCGGAGAGAAAACTCTCCAATTGATTCAGCACTATCTTCCAGGGGACATATTCTCTTCGAGTAACCGTTTTTCGCGTAGTTCGGCCCAATTGACAGTAAATGCAATCATATGTACATGTCTTATAGGGAATTACATCCACCCCAAGCGATGTCCCCAACCTGCGAGATGCTACTGGACCAAAAATACAATTATAATTACTCACCTCTCTGCCTCCCAAAACCTCGGGCAGCAACAAATTCCAAATAACTTCGAATTATGTGCACTGATTTTTATTTCTCCTTGGCTTTCTTCTCCAAATCCTTGATTCTCTCGCCTATTTGCTCCAACTGCTGCTTCAGAAATTGAGCTTGATCCTTGAGCATTTCCAGCTCCTCCTCCGGTGTCATGTAAGGAGGAGCGAATGCTGTTGGACCGAAGGGCATCGTTGGAGCATAGGACGGCCAAGGTAGAGGCCATCTTCCGGTCATTAAGTAAGTGGCGCAGGGTCCCAAACCATAGGGACTTATACCCACCATCCTGGGCTGAAGCCAAAACGCATCCAACCGGGGAGCCCCGTTGCGTAATACATCCATCTATATCCCCTTGGCATCCTTCATCCCTCCCCTCTAATTTCTAAGACCTTACCATGATGGAGCATAGGGCATTCTCCACGGCCAAGCATAGACTGATGGTGGCGGGTAAGCTACTCCAGGTGGAGCCATACGAGGTGTATAGCCAGGATAGGGCATCGGCCCCGGTGCATAAGGTGTCATTCCATAAGCCCACCATCTCCGCGGAAGCCATGGGAAAAACCGACAGAATGGATAGGGGTTACCCATTCCCATTCCTCGCCCCATACCAAAACCTCGACCATACATTTCAATCACCCCTTCCTTAAATCATTCATCTCGCTTATGACCTTTCCGCTTTAATGGCGATAAATGCCCCGTATTGCCTCAAAGGAGCAATCTCGGAAAATGGGACCTCACCAGACAAAGCCACCATAGGCTTCTTTCCACCAATCCTCGTAACTCCTCACACGATGTGAATGCACAAAGTCAATATCGCAATTGAGGAGGACGTAGCTCCTCAGGTTCTTCATCGAGGTGAGTATCTCATAGGCCTCCGATATGGCTTTGAATTTTTCCTCCGAAGATTTATCCCCTGAATTCTTATCGGGATGATACTTCATCGCCAAGCGAAAGTAAGCTCTCTTTACCTCCCGATGATCAGCACCAAAGGTAACACCCAATATAAAACGGGCTTTTCTTTCAAGTTCTAATCCACGAAACATCATCACCCGTTAAAATCTTCTACCACGACCACGTCGACCTCGGCCTATACCTTTGCCTCTTCGACCGATGCCGAGTCCTCTCCCTCCGGTTGCGCGACCCATGCCCCCGCCTCTTCCAAGAATTGCTTGACTTATACGGGAACCAGTCATTTGTTCAGGATCAACTTTACTTCTGGTGGTACCAGCCTCCCGCCTTTCCACTTCCGATTCAACCTCCCTTTCATAGATAGCACCATTGGGACATTCATTCACACAAATGCCACATTCTGCACACTCATCGGTATCGATTACAGCTTTCTCGTTTTGTATACTAATCGCTTGCATGGGGCACACCTCTATGCAATTTCCACAGCTAGTGCACCTCTCTGGATCAATAAAAAACATGCATCTCACCTCAAAAATTAGTGTTCACAAGTGTCGGTGCCTACTTCGAGTGTTCCCTCCAGAAACCCTTGAAGCACGCTGTCCACTCTCCCGTAAGCTCCGGTGATCACCTCAATCCCATGCTGGGCAAAAAGAGTCTTTGCCCTGGGACCCATACCACCTGCGATTACATAACCCACGCCTCTCTGCGCAAGAAACATGGGTAAGAATCCAGGTTCGTGTCCGGGATTCGCTATTACCTCTTTACTTATGATCTGATTGTTCTTAATTTCGGCGATGGTATAGGTAGCACATCGCCCAAAATGTGGTGATACTTCGACTCCATCCGTCGCAATGGCGACCTTCATCGTGTAAATTCCCTCCTTCTTACCTTTATGTACGCCTTCACATCTTTACCTTGGGGTAAAACCAGAGATAAAATGTTCCGCTACCTTTTCGAAGGAACTATCGCGATATTTTTCTATCTCTCCGGCATCACAAAGCTGAGAAATTCTGGAATCAAGGGGGAGCTTTCCAAGAAGAGTAATGCCCATACTAGCGGATATTTCCTCAGCTCGGCTATTTCCAAAAAGCTCCAATCTCTCGCCGCATTTAGGACAAACCGCATAACTCATATTTTCGATTAAACCCAAAATAGGGATATTAATGTGCTCAACCATGCGAATGGCCTTCTTAACGATCATCACCGCTAATTCCTGCGGAGAGGCGACGATGACCACACCATAGAGAGGGATGCATTGCACTACAGTAAGCGAAGCATCGGCAGTACCAGGTGGAAGATCAATTAGTAGATAATCGAGTTTACCCCATAAAACCTGTTCCCAAAATTGTTGAATGGCCTTAGTTATTAGCGGTCCTCGCCAAACTACTGGATCTTCCTCATTATCCAACAATAAATTCAATGACATGACTTTTATCCCTCTGCGTGTTATAGCTGGCCACAAGTTGCACCCTACCAAGCAAGCTCTCTCCCTCAAACCAAACATCTTTGGAATACTAGGTCCCGTAATATCGGCATCCAGAATACCCACCTTTAAGCCTTTGTCTACAAGAGAGACGGCCAAGAGTCCTGTAACCAGAGACTTACCTACACCTCCCTTACCGCTCAGAACAGCGATACAGCGATTAATTCCGCTCCTCGGTCGAGGTTTGAGCGATTTCCGACTTGATCGATTCTGTACTTTTTCGTTGGTATTAGTATCTTGGTTACGATGATCCATCCTTGCTTGCCCCCAACTTTAGTTATTTAAAAAGCTCCCAAAGCTCATCAACAACGTTCCCTTCTTCTAAATCTACAACCTGAACAAAACTCGGCTTTATCCACAGGTTTTAAACAATAAGTTCCGAGTTCTTTCCAACAAGGTTTTGATGGATTTATGCGCTGACCTGACCCTTTGGGTCTGCCTCCAGAACAATATTTCCTCTGCCAGCAGGGGTACATCTGGATAAACCTTTTCACTCCAGCCAGGTTAAGTCCATCTTTCTCAATTAGATTATGAACAAAACCTAAACGCTTAAGATCCAGGCTGGAATAGAGCCTTCGGTATCCCTGACGAGCGGGATGAATAATTCCATTTCGCTCCCAAATTCTCAAAGTCTCCGGATGAACTTTTAGCATTTCAGCCACGATGCCGATCGGGAATACGGGCTTATCTTCCTCAGGAATCAATATCATACACCTCCAAAGACACTTCCATTATAATATACAAATAATATTTGTAAAAAACTTCAAGAATTTTTTTGAGATAATAGTTCAATATTTCCATGGAGGAAACGGCTTTTCCATCCTTAAAACCTCCTAAGTCATTTTCTCTTAAAGGCATCAAGCCTAGCTCTGGCAATCATATTGCAATGCGTAGTTCGCCTATCAATCCTATTTACTCCCGAGGGTCTAACCTTTGAAATCTTAATGCCAATTCTATTCATGCTGTACTCCAGGTTTTATGATTCCCGATTATCATATTAAAGTCGTTAATAAAGTACATACGAGACCCAAAACTATTCCGGCAGTTGTCAACCTAGGATATTCTCTGATCTGAGCTGATGGTAGCAATTCCTCCACGGAAATATAAACCATGAACCCCGCGGCGAAAGCCAGGGAAATTCCCAGCACATACGATGAAGCTTCTTTTAAAAAATAATAACCTATAATGAATCCGACCAATTCAAATAATATTGTTGTGGTGAGTATCATAAAGGATTTCAGTCTTTTTCGCGTTATTCCGTATAAGGGCACAACGGTTGCAATATTCTCCGGGATGTCTTGCATCGCAATTCCCAATGCAATTATGATTCCCAGCTTCCATGCTATCGCAAAACCCACGCCAATCGCCAGGCCTTCGGGTAAATTATGCAAAGCTATACCGATAACGAGCATGGCAACGCTTCTTTTAACGGATGGCTTCTCTTTCTTCACCAATTCCGGGTTAACATGGGGCAATAGATAATCCACACACCTCATTACAAATATCCCAGCTAAAAATGAAATTGCCACCGAAACTGAGGATGCGATTCTTAAACCCTCTGGGATCAATTGGAAAACGGAAATTGAAATCATCATTGAGGCAGCAAAAGCCAAAGACCCGTATAAAAAAATTTTACTTGGTATTTTAATGAGGCCTATTAATGCTCCTAAAGTTTGTCCCACAAAGATTAGAAATATTATTAGTCCCATTTCTCTCCATGATTAACTGCACTGGTCATTGCAACGTAAATGTGATATCTTTCCTTTTTGATTCGTTGGGAAGATTAAATCAAACTGTTTCACTCATCCCACAAATACTTTGGGAGATAACCCATTCTCATTCAATACTCCCCTAACAATTCTCCTTAAATCATCAAGGCTGGAAAAATAAAAAAGATGGCTTTGGCAACCACAATCGCTAGAGCCGAAATTCGCAATGGAATTGAAGTATCTGCTTAAACCCCGAGCGATATTGCACTCTTTCTTCTCAGTAGTCTCAGCATAAATAATCTCCACCACTATAGCTTTAGCTACAAGATAATCGATATGCCAGCGAAGATTCTTCTTAAGTTTCCTATGGCGATTAATTCTCGCTTTTAGGCTACCCAGAGCTGAACCAATGTATACGTAATATCCGAATTTAAACTCCACCGGCCCAAGTTTGCCTATCTCAAATTCGTCATCCCTGGGTAATTTCAGCAATAATCCATAAACGCCTTTCATTTTAAATTATCTCTATTATCAACGAGTTAGGTTTGCATTTTAGGCATTCGAGGGAGGGGTAAGTGCTTAAGAAACGTGTCGGAGCCTCGCCTATGAAAACTTTTGAACAGATTCACAGTTTTATAGCGAGGCGAGACCCGAGCGGCCCCGAAGGACTCGTTTCACTCGCCAACAGGGTAAATGGCCTTAACTGCGCCTGCCCCGTAGACGCGACAGCGTTCTTCGGGGTGTTTTCGGAGCACTTCACCCCGACCATAGTGTTAACCCATCTTGTTAAATACATCTTAGTTGATCGGTGAAATCCTCTCTTCTAAACCATATCTTTCTGGCACACTTGCCGATTATGTCACGGGTCCCACCACCACTCTCCACAATGTCCATGAGCATGTTGGCATCGAATATCTCAATTCCGCCTACCGCGGTCGCCCCCCTCATGAAAAACGGTTCGGGAAGCATTGAAGAAGTGGGCCCGACCACCATCACTTCTTCCGAAATTTTAGCTCGCTGTAAGTAATCCTCTATTCCCCCATAAACCAGCGCCGATCCCGTGATTATGACGGCGTGGGCACCCCTCACCGCGTCACCGACTTGAGCAGGGGTAAAATATCTAACATTTGGACATTTTGATGCTTGTCTTTCGGATAAGCAGCGGGCCCGCCTGCCGGACGGGCAGGTCTGCTCACCAGACAGGAAAGACTCTCGCTCAACTACTCTGATTTCCTGTGCAACAGCAAATCTCCTTACCAAGGGGGTAAAAAAGCCAATCATCGTTATAATCCTGCCCTGGATATCTATACACTCAGTGGGGTCTCCATGCCTGAATTTTAATCGTTGGGGTATTATCAGCCAGGAGAGGGCATTTATGGTGGCAATTCCGGTGGCTCGCTCCATCAAATTATTACTTAGAGCCAGTTCAGCGAGGTGGAAGCCATCTTTCAACTCAATGGGTATCGAATCCATCTTTGGTCTATATGCAACACCGGCTTTTTGTCCAAGTTTAACCGCAACATAACGATCACCAATGGAAATGCGATTTACCTCTGGAGGCTTAGGGATCTGGTTGTGTAATTGAGCCAGGAGTTCATCTAATATCATGGTAATTATAGGATGAGATTGAGTAGGCTTCCCACCAGGATGGCACCGACTATCATTATCCCCGCCGATTTCATCATATCCTTTACTCCCAATTCTTTAACGAGAACTGCAAAGGTAGCCACGCAGGGGAAATACATTGTTAGTACTACGCTTGCAATGATAAGTTGCTTCATGGTCAAGCCAAGAGGCAATAACATCCCCACCGCCACGTCCTTGCGGAGGAATCCAATGATCAAAGCGGCGGCAGTCTCTTTAGTAAGACCTAAAAGTCCCACTATCGCTGGTGAAGCTATTCTTCCGACAAAATCAATTACTCCCAAGGTATACAGAACATTAGCAATAAATACTCCCAGCAGTACATAGGGAACTCCTTCTTTCAGAAAATATTTTATTCGCATCCACAGCTTTTTTAAGAGAGCTCCCCAGTATGGAATTCGATAAGGCGGAATCTCTAAAAATATTTCTGGGCTTTCCCCTTTAAGAAGATTATCCAGTAAAGTACCGAGGATGACCCAGACTATAAAGAGAGTAACAAAAACTATTCCTAAACCCTGGGGTCCGTATTTGCCTACTAAACCAGCAACGACGGCAAGCATAGCTGTGCAAGGAACACATATAGCCGTTAACGTAGCAGCGATGAATCTTTGTCTCCTCGTTTCCAAAATTCTTGTGGCTAAAATTCCTGGAACATTACACCCCAAACCGAGCAACATGGGAATTATTGCAGAACCGTGTAACCCCAATCGATGCATAACATTGTCGATTAACACAGCTAAACGTGGAAGATAACCGCAATCTTCCACGAAGCTTAAAACCAAATAGAAAGAGAATACGTAAGGCAAAACCATTGCAAAAGGAACAAACAAGCCCGTAGTGAGGACCCCCATGGACTGAGCATAGTCTATCTCCCCTTTTATTAAAGTTCCAATCAGGATATTGTGTAGAAATCCAGGTCCTAGTAGCTGACTTATTTTCATAACCAGGGGTGTGTAAAGTTCAAATAGAGGCTCAAATACATATCCGATTAATCCTTCACCGATGAATCTTATGATTTGAAAAGCAAGATACATGACGAGTATGGAGAGAGGAATTCCCGTCGCAGGCTTGATGCTCAAATCTCCCAGTTTTTCCATAAGAGTGTGATGGCGATGGGTGACGCTTTGGACCTGCGCTATCATCTTTCCAATATCCGCCCACTTTTCGTGGTCAGTACTTCTATAAGCTGAAATCCTTGCGTGTGGCAAGCGGGAGACTAGTTCCTTGATTCCCTCACCGGTGACAGCAACGGTGGGCACTACCGGTACCTTTAAAAGTTTCTCAAGCTCCTTTACATTGATCCTTATCCCTATATGCTTAGCTTCATCCCAAAGATTAAGTGCAATAATTAAGGGCACCTTCTTCTCTATGAGTTGAAGCGTGAGGTACAAATTCCTTTCCAAATTTGTGGCATCAACGACCTGGATAACTACATCTCCCTCATGTAGCATCTCCACAGCTACCTCTTCCGCCTTTGTGATGGGTTCAAGAGTATATGTCCCCGGGACGTCGATGACCTCTGCCCTCTCCCCATTGAGCTTCATGGTACCCTTGGTAAATTCCACCGTGGTACCGGGATAATTTGAGGCAATGACATCGGTTCCCGTTAACCTGGAAAAAATGACACTTTTGCCCACATTAGGATTCCCCATGAGGAGTATCTTCATTCCCCAATCTCCTTGACGAAAATTTTCATGGCCATGCCCCTTCCCAAAGCAACACGGGTCCCATCAACCTCGACAACGATGGGACCCCTCAAAGGTTCGGAGGCTACCTTCCGCACAATCTTGCCAACTCTCAAACCTAGAGCCGCTATTCTCCTTTGAAAACCGAATCCACCCACTACGGATTTTATCTCCGCAGGTCTTTCAACTTTCAGTTCATCTAAGGTTATCTCCATAATCTCACCTCGTGATCTCCTTTTTCTTCTTAAAATTCTTTGGATTCGTCTGGATTTTCCGACATTTTGAACAATAACCATAGAATTCCAATTGGTGATCGATGATCTTAAACCCAAACCTTTCGCTTAAATCTTCTTCAAGCTTGTTGACCATTTCCAGTCGGGCAATCATCTGCTCATCAAACTCCTCAACCCTGCCACATTCTAAACACACCAGATGATGGTGGTGCTCTGGACTAATCTCGTAATGACGATGTTCCTCTCCAAAGTCTAATACCTTTACTATCCCCAAATCTGCAAACAGGTCTAAGGTACGGTAAACAGTGGCCAATCCAATTGTCGGACTTTCCCGGTTAACCCATCGGTAAATTTCCTCCGCTTCTAAGTGTTTTTGTAATTTGCTGAGAGTTTTTAGGATGCGAATTCGCTGAGAGGTTAATTTAAAACCTCGCGACCTCATTTTTCTAAAATATTCATCTAACTTGTCCACTTGAAAACTCCTAAGTATTATTTTCCAGTGCTTCTAAAATCTTTCCGTCTTTCAAATGGTAAACGACCTTGGCGTGCTCAGCCATCTCTTCGTCGTGAGTGACCAGAATGATGGTTTGTCCCTGTTCATTAAGCTTTAGAAGTAAGTGCACAATTTCATCACTTGTGGCAGAATCGACATTTCCCGTTGGCTCGTCTGCCAGTATAATTTTGGGATCATTAGCCAATGCCCTAGCTATGGCAACTCTTTGTCTCTCTCCCCCGGATAACTTAGTGGGAGTAAAGTGTAGACGTTCCCCTAATCCAACCAGTCTAAGCAATTTTTCTGCTTTTTTTCTCCTTTCTGCACGCGACAGGTTCGTCTCAAACATGGGTATCTGAACATTTTCTAAAGCTGTCAAAGTGGGAATTAAATTATGCAGCTGGAAGATAAAACCAATCTTCTTAGCCCTAAACTCATCTAATTTTTTAACTCTTGAAAGATCAACATCATCCACAATTACCTTTCCCTCTGTGGGTCGATCCAGAGCGCCGAGCATATTAAGTAAAGTAGACTTCCCTGAACCAGAGGGACCCATGATGGAAATAAATTCACCCTCAGATACCTGTAGATTAACACCATCCAAAGCCCTCACTCGCCCCCCTTCAAAAATCTTCACCAAATTCTTCGTCCTTATTATCGTCTTATTCATCAAGCACCTCACCATTCGATTAGTTAGTATCTGTTTAGTAAGTAGTTGGGAGCTTGTTATTCGTATCTAAGCGCCTCCATGGGTGATAATTTAGATGCTTTGTAGGCGGGATAAAATCCGCCTACGATGCTAACTAATAGAGCCACAAGCAAGGCTCTAATGAATACTTCCTTTGAATAAACGGGATCAAGAAAATTCTTAACCGCTGGCGCCAGCATAATTGCTTTGATTCCAATAATTCCTAAGATGATTCCTATAACAGCTGCAGCCAAGCTAATAAACAGAGTTTCTCCTAGGATCAAATTCAAGATCCTTCTTCTCTTCCAACCCAATGCTCTTAAAACCCCTATTTCTCGTGTTCTTTCAAAGACCGACATTATCATCGTATTCATTACTCCAATTCCTCCGATGATGATAGCCAAAACAGAGATAGCCCAGCTTGCCCCACTCATCATCTTAAATCCTTGATCAACCTTACTAACTTCATCAACGGATTTTACGGTCACGAGCTTTCCCGGATAGGTCTTTTCAATGCGATCTGCAACTTCATTAATGTCCGCACCTCTAGCAACTTTAACAAAAATCATGGAAACCTCATCTTCTCTTTTGAAGAGCTTCTGCACGGTCTTAAGAGAACCAAAAGCACCTCCGTCTTGCATGACGTTGCCTGTTTCATATATTCCTGTGACCAGAAATTCCTCGCCGCCAATATTAATTTGATCTCCCACCTGTTTTTCGAAATTGCTGGCGGCAATTTTTCCCAATACTATTTCATCAGTACTTTCTGCCTTGAATGCTCTCCCCCCTGTGATATTGATTCCGGCAACATCAAAATCAGCTCTTTTTATCCCCAGCATCATAAAATAAGGGATGTTCTCCTGTTGGATAACTCCCATTGACACTCCCACTGCATCGTCTACTCCGGCTATCCTCCTGACATCTCTTACCCTCCTTTCAGCAATTGAACTAACAATTAAATCAGCTGCGTTTGCTTGTCCTACTATGAAGTCAGCGTCGCCAGTGGTGATTAAATCCTCAAAGCTGCTCTCTAAGCCTGCAGCAAGGATACCCAGGGTAACGATAGTGGCGATTCCAATACTTATACCCAAAGCGGTGAGCAAGCTTCTGGTTCTGTGTCTAATCAAATTCCTGAATATCAGGGTGAGAAATGACATAACTCTACTCTTTTTAGAAATAAATAAGAACAATTCTCATTCTCAATTATATTTTAAATTGAGGGCTTTTGTCAACCTTTCAATAAAAAGGTAACGTAAACTATTGTGTGTAAATTCTTTTAATAGAAATATTTAGGGTGTATTCTCCCAAGATAGAGTAAAAAACAAAGGAGGAATACACCCATGAAAGATTTAGCAGATTTAACACTAACTGATTTATGGAAGGAGGTCAAGGACGAAGAGAATATCTGGGGAGATTTGAAATTGGAGGCCCAACAAGTATTAAAGAAACTCATACGAGGGGTTCTAGAAGTAGAGATGGTAAACTACCTTCAAGCAGAAAAGCACGAAAGAACTGAAAATAGAATAAGCTATCGCAATGGCTGTTATTTTAGGGATTTAGAAACTTCTCTGGGACTCATAACAGAACTCGAAGTTCCCCGAAGCAGAGATGGGGGCTTTGAGCCTACTGTCTTTGAATATTACAAGAGAAGACAAAGAGAAGTGGAGCAAACCATAAAGGATATGTTTCTAGCCGGAGTATCAACAAGAAGAGTAGGAGAAGTCATAAGACCTCTTTTAGGCTTTGAGGTTTCTGCAACCACTGTATCTTCTATCTGCAAGAGCTTAGACAGAGAAGTTAAAAAGTATCATGAAAGATTAATAGAGGATAAATACCTCTATCTATTTCTAGATGGCATTACCCTAAAGGCAAGAAACGTCTTGGAGGTTAAGAAAAGAATAGTGCTCTGTGCCCATGGAATAACTTGTAAAGGAAAAAGAGAACTTATCTCCTTTAGACAAGCAAGGTCTGAATCTGAAGAAGCCTGGCAGGCTTTCTTAAATGATCTTTACTCTCGAGGTCTTAAAGGAAAACATCTAAGTCTCATAATAGTTGATGGCTGCCCTGGACTTTTAAAAGCCTTGGATATTGTCTATCCTTACATTCCTATACAACGCTGTTGGGTTCATAAATTACGCAATGTAGCTAATAAATTGCCTCAGAGAAAGCAAGAAGAGGTACTAAAAGGTGCAAAAGCTATCTATAAGGCAGAAAACAAAAAAGAAGCACTAAGATTATACTGGGAGTGGGCAAAAGCTTACCGCAAATCTTATCCTGAAGCAGTGGAGTGTTTGGAAAAAGACATAGATGGACTCCTGTCCTTCATGGACTTTCCTAGAAAGCACTGGATAAAGATAAGAACAACCAACATCATTGAAAGATCTTTCAGAGAAGTAAGAAGAAGAACAAGACCAATGAGCTCATTTTCCAACTATAGGAGTGTCGACAGAATCATCTATGGCATTATTCATTACTTGAATTCTAAGTGGGAGAAGAAACCCTTGAAGGAATTTACACAATTATCTTGACACTACCTTTAAAATTTTATTATGGCCAAGTTTTTCGTCTATATGAATTGCGTACTTTCATATGTTTTATATGCTATACTATAGTTTGGCAAATTTAATTGCTCATTCACAAATGAATATCACGCTGCCTTTGGCATAAATCTTTCAAGTACTGGTTCAAGAGAACTTTTTCAAGAGTCATCTTGCAGACCTCTTTTAGAAACAGCTGGAAGTGTTCCTGGCGATGTTTGAAGATTACTTGAGAGATGTTTTTGAGTCGAGCGTCCTTAACCAAACGATGCTGAAGATAAGCTAAGGCTAGAAGACAAAGGGTTAGGTATTTGGTGATGCCCTCAACCGTTCTTAGTCTGAAGTCTCCCAAACCCAACCGAGTCTTAAGGTAAAGATGGTCGATCTCTACTTGCCAGCGCCTCTCATAGTAATTCAGCACTTCTTTTGCTTTAAGGGAGGTATCTGTCGACAAGAAGTACTCCGGGTATCTATCCCGGGGGTGCCTTTTTGAGATGATCACCTTAACCTCCTCACCGAAATCGTTTATGAAGCCCTTAAAAGTGGATGTGAGGTGGGTAGCGGAGCTCAACATCACTTTGTTAAAGCTCTTGTTCCTTAAGCGCTTGGCATAAGATGAGACCCTCTTACCGTTAAGCTTTCGGTTATGTTTGATCCTGCAGATGACATTAAAACCTTTGCGGAAACAGAATTTGATCAGCTTAGCTGAGGCATACCAGCTATCGAAGAGAACATAGATCTGATTGTCCTTGGGGAGGAGTGGTTCTAAATCAGCAAGCATCTCTTTGCTAAAGAATATTTGGTCCTAAACTTTACTCTTTTCTCTTTGGGACGCTTCCTGTTTAACTTGCGAACCGTCCTTTCTTTCAAGTATGGCCTCAGGTCAATGACGTGGGAGTGCTTGCCGATCTTAACATGCATGGTTAGAAAGGAAAGCCCAAAAGACGAGAGCCCTTCTGTGTGGTTGAAGTGAAAATCGACTGGTTCAAAATGCTTGCTTGTCTTCGGTTTTTTGGTCATGGAATCATCAATTGAGATCAGGATGACCTTGGATTCAGAGGAATTATCCTTTAAAGCGGAATCTATCAAGGACTTTTTGATAGTGATAGAGCCAAGTCTTGACCTCTTTTGCCCTTCCTTTTCCCGCCAAAGAGGGACTCATCGAGCTCAAGTTCTCCGGAGAGGGCCTCCATTTCGGCGAGAGAAGCGTCATAGATGGCTTCCCTAAAGAGATTGTGGGAACAGATCCTTCCGCCCCATCTGAGCTTGACAAAAAGTCGTCTACTTTTTGGCAAACTAGTTGCCAGGGATATTGTCTGGTTATCAAGCATAAAGGTATCATATCATAGTACCAGTTAGGTGGGAATCACCTAAATTTAAGGGCTGACCATGATCAGCTTGCCGGTCTTGGAATCTTTATATACTACGCCCATTTCCTCATAACCTTCACCTGTTCCCGATACCAGAGGCGGTGGGGTCTTGATTTCCTTACCCTGCTCTATCTTGACTATCCTTTTAATTGCCTCCATCATTCTTCTCCTTTCTTCCAGAGATGTGTCTTTAAAGATCACATTCTGCAGATTCCAGGAGAGAACAAGCGTTACAATTAGGCCGCAGGCGAAGACGAGCATGGCATCTACCAGGTTAGCCACTCCAGACATGGGATTAATATCCTCTTCTAATCTGGGTAAAATCTTCCGCTTTCTTATCATTTTCTAACACCTCCAGTAAAGGATCTACCAGAGCCTCCAGGGTGCTTATGTGTTCCTCATACCATCTTTTTCTAATTTTAGAAATCGTATAGCCGATGCAACCTGCTGCCAATCCAACGATGGTGGTATCGAATGCAATGATCACTGCTTGAGCTAGGGTCTGAACATCGCCCCTACCTAAAGCTGCCAGGCCTGGACCAAGTGGTATTAAAGTTCCCATAAGTCCTAAGGCAGGACCCCAGCGTGCAAGCATATCAGTTTTCTCCAGTGTTTGAGCCGCCTTGAGTTCCTCTTCCTCAATCAACTTTCGGGCCAGGGTATTTAGAGAATTGTTGGTGAGATGACCATGAGAGACTATTTTCTCCAGGATATTTCTCTGATTCTGTGAAAGAGTATTAGCAGAAATTACTTCTCTTATCTCACTCGTTTCATGCAATTTCTTGATTATCTCACTAATTTTTTCACCGCTTACTTTTGTTCTTTGCGAGTATTCTGAAACCAGACTGCCCAGCTCAATGACGGCAAAGGTTATGCAGATCAATAGCCCTATAATATCGGGGATGAGTAAGCTTTGTGAAATTAAATGTAAAGCCTTGCTTAAGAATTCACTCCCTGGAACAATCATAAGAATCACTCCTCCATTTCTTCATCCTTCAACCTGTTCAGGATGACCCTGAGCCTGCCGAAGGGTCAGAGTGACCCTGAGCATAGTCGAAGGGTCACCTCAATATACTTTTCTTTCTTGATTTATAAAAACCTAATACCCCCAGAAATATTACAAATACCACGCCGGCTAGGGATGCTTTAATTGATGGGATGGTTAAGGGGCTCATCCTAAACTTTTGCAAGCTAGCTATATTAGGCATGATTATAGCTGAGGCTAAAAAATAAAAGCCCACAAGGAGCATTAAATTCCCTAAAAGGACGGGATAAGGTTTCTTGGTCAATTTCACAATTCCTTCAGATAAAAAGTAAGTAGTAAAGATAGTCACTCCCAGGACAAGAGCGGTATATTTGCCCAGGATAGCTGAGGACACGCCAATAACCGGAGAGGCGAGACCAATTGTCATTAAAACTGAAGCGTAGCAGCAAGGGCAGGGGGCGGCAAGAGCAATGCAACAAGTAGTAGCTTTATTCTTTCCGTGAACCTTCCACTCCCTGAGCGTATGGAGTCCGGCCCCAAAGATAATTAGAGACATCGTGATGAAGATGAGATAATTGTAGGTAGAAGCTAGTTTGTGAAGAAAATTCAGGTGTTTTGAGACCAGGATCACCAGCCCTAACAAAGCCAGAGAATATACGCAAGTAATAAGGATAGCCACTTTCCTGGAAAGTCCACTAAATCCCAGAGCAAGCCCAATTTTTATTCCAAAGATTATGGTGGCAGAAAGAATGCCTATTCGCCAAAGCATCGCAATCATCAGATATTTACCTCCTCATGATCCTGATCAGAAATGCCAGGATGCTCTCCTTAAAGTAGCCAATGACCCCTAAGCTAACAAAGAGGAGCACACCTAGAATGGCAGCTAAAGGTATCCATCCCCTGCCAGGGGCGGGGGTTCCTACCCCAGCCTTCTTGACTTCATAAGCTCTTTTCTCACCTGCGCTTGGTCCCGGCGAGGGTGCCTTTCCAGCCTCAGCGGGAGTTTCTCCTGCCGAAATTGGTGGTGAGACCTGCGCCGCATAAGCTCTGGGTGTTTCGCTGGGTCTTGTCCCCGGTGAAACCACTGGTGCCATCGCCGCAGCTTCCACAACTTCCCTCAAGGCTTCCTGAATGCCGGGCATGGCTGCGATTCCAGCTGGTGTCTCGCGGGTGACTGGCGTGGTTGGAGCTGATGTCTCAGGAGGATGTCCCGGTGAAACCACTGGTGGTTGCTCTGGCTTTGGAAGTAAAGCCTCTAGCTGTTCCGGGGTGAGTATGGACTGACCAGTAGCGGTTAAAAGAGCTTGATGTAAAGCTAAAAGAAGATTTGAGTTAACGAAACTCGTCGCCCATTTCATCATTGCAATGTTACCACAGCTACAGTCACAGCAACTGGGACCATGTTGGGCGATGAGATTTGCCCAGGTATTGGCGATTTCCTTTAGAGTTACCTCATCAGCTTGCCAGAATCCTTTTTGAGCAGCGGTGAGTAAAGTACCGGTAATACTAATCATAGCATAGGCATTTTTTCCTTGAGAGAGCCACTCGCTTACCCCGAGGTTGTATTTGTCTCTCACATAAACATCCGTTACCTCATTCCACATCCAGTCTTGCACCATGTTTGGATTGGTAACCTGCCAACCCCACAAATAAGCCACAAACTTATTCGATATGGTTCTTGCACCACTGTAGCCTTCATCCATCATCCCCTGAATCCACTCTGGGTTATAATATCTTGTTCTCATCTCCCTGGTCATAAACTGTAGCAATGAAGTAACCTGAGGATTTGCTGGATTGGCATAGTAAAGAACATTTAAACTGGGTGCCTGGCCATTATTTACCTTCTCTATAGCCATGGAAAGCCCACCATAGTAATCGTAGTAGTCGTCGTTGTCCAATACGCCATAGAGATTTGTGCTCCTACTATGATAAGCAATGGTTATTCCCTGGAGTAAATCTTTAAATAAGTCTATGTTAGTATTACCCCAACCGCGTTCAGAATAGGAATGGCTCATTCTGTTGAGATAAACATCTGCCACTTGATCTCTATTCTCCCAGGTCCAGGATTGTTCCACAGCTTTATTTACCCCAGCGCCGTAATCACCAACGGGTGGAGCAAATATTCTTGTTATGGCAAGCTCTCCAGCATCGTTTGCTGGTATTCCAAGGTCTACATACTTCTGGGTAAGCTCAATCCAGTGCTTGGCGATGTAGTTTTGCTCAATTGGATCATTTCCCTTAAAACCTGTGTATTTTGCATCTATCAATGGTTGTAATGCGTAATCAAGACTTGGTTGCAAGTCTGGATATTGCTCCACTATTTTGTCATAAGAAGCAGCCAAAGCTACCCTAAAAGAACGGTCCATGTTGATTAAAAGTCTTCCAAACAAGTCTCTGAATAGACCACTGGTTGTAACCACAACGTCGATTCTAGGTCTCTCTGTTAAAGGAGAAAGCCCTTTGGAAGCTCTCATGGCATTGAGATCAGACAACAGCGTGCTCAAAGAAGTGGCTTTCATCTTGTCTGTACTTCCGGCTCTGGTCCAGGTTGGCTCTATTCCCAATATTCTGAGAACGAATGAGACCATGGTTCCATCATCCCTTGCTGTTTCAACGCACCAGACAACCGCTGCTATCTTCTCCGGGATACTCTCAAGTTGAGATAAAGCCATGTCTGCGAGTTTCTTTCCGAGACTCCAGGCTACCTTGGTTGGCAAAAGATTTTCGGAGATTCCATAAAAATTTTTCCCCGTGGGTATTGCTTCCGGATTTCTTATGGGATCATTTGCGCTGGATGGAGTAATATAACCACCAGAGAGCCCCTCGATGAGAGCATCCAACTCGGAGCCGAAGCTTGCCCTTATTTTATCCGCGTAACCCTTTGCCTCATTTAACTTCATTTGAAGTTGCGGTTTGGAAGTTAAATCAGCCGCAGCTTTTTGACCGGTTATTAACAGAAGCATCCATTCTTGTGCTCGATTGTTCAACTTTTCTGCCTGGTCTAAGGTTAAATTATCAAAGTCCCAACCATTCTCTTGAGCTAAAAGCCTTTGTAGAGATGGACTATCAATCCCACCATCTGCTGAAACCATTGCCGCAGCCAATAACGCTATCTCCGCATCGGTCCAAGATTTACCAAAAGTATGTAGACCGTAAGGCATGAGAGTCTGTTGCAGGTTCATGAGGTATTCGTGAAGTTTCTCAATATCTTCATCGGTAATATTATTTGGGTCTTCTATACCAAGATCTGTACAGAGATTGAGCTCCTTTATCTTTTCTTTTATCTTGGTCTTGTACTCTTCCTTCATGGGGTTATCTGCGGGTGTTTTCTCATAGTCATCGACCAGCCCCTTAAGCTCCACAAATTCTCCGTAAAGGGTGGTGGTCTTCAGTGGCGGCGTCAGATGGTCTATTATCACCGCATACCCTCTTCTCTTAGCTTGTAGCCCTTCCCCAACACCATCCACGATATAGATGTAAACCGAAGGAGTATCCGCAATCATTATGTCCGGATAGTCAAAGCTTGCCAGAGCGACCTGCTTTCTGGGAAGCCATTCATAGGTAGCGTGCCTTCCCACGTGCACCTGTGCATGGGCATCAAACACTTCATTTACCCAAGCATACCAAGCTAAATACTGGTGAGGTGGTGGAACCACTGTACTGTGGTAGAACTTACTGGCATCTGCCTCCCACCCCCGCTGTGGCTCAGGACCTATAAAAAGATTTCCAAAGAACATCCCAGGTATAACAAAGTATTCTTTTCCGTCTTTCTTAACTACCATCACATTTCCTGGTGGTTCCCCCCAGCCAATGAGCCCAGGAATTGCCAGTGCCAAGAAGGTGTTCTTTGCTTCGTAGAATGCATCCCATGCATCTTCACCATCCATAATTTGTTTCAATGCAGAACTCATTTTATTTATCTGTTCAATAGCTTGCTGAGACTTTTCTGGATAAGTATTGGCAAGACTTATCATCTCCTGTGTCCATTTTTCTATGGTGTTTATGGTTGCAGCCTTTGCAGTTTCATCTGTCGCTCCATACTTCACTCCAACCTTGGTTATCTCCTCGATGTATCCCACCGGTCCTTCCACAAGCTGCTTTTTGGCTATTGAATCCAGATTTTCAAACCAGGCTATATATTCATCTACATCCCAGAGAATCGTGTTAGGATTATTTGCAAGTTCTTCAAGAATCCCCGGTGCCCAGTTGGCAACGTTTATCCCTCGTTCAAGCATGATACTCACAAATTCATCGACGCTTTGTGGAATCTCTCCGACATTATATCCTTCCTGTTTCAACCTCTGTAGTATTTCAAGTATACTTGCTGGAACTGCTAAATAACTCGCACCGATATTTTGTTTCCCAGGTGGATAATTGTAGTAAATCAATGCTATTCTTTTATCCGCATTATCCATAATTCTTAATTGCAACAAGTTGTAGACCCTGTTTACTAATCTCTCTATCCTCTTTGGAATTGCTTTGTAGCTGACCCACTCAGCACCGGTTATTGGATCCATCTCTTTTTCGGTCGTAGCTACAAATATGGGCTCAATAATGCCCTGCGTCTCGGGTATGGCAATTTGATAGTAAGTGTCGCTCCACAAGAGTCCATCATCGGATGCCAACCACTCCCCCTCTGTTCTTTTGGTTGAGGTCATAGCCCTAAAAACCGGCACATTGATATTGGCTAAAAACTGATTTGTTTGATCCACAAAACCGGAGCCAAGTGAGAAGTAGAAGAAGCTCACTAAAGCATCGATTTTTGATGGGTAGTTTTGTGGATTTGCCTCATATTCCGCTGTAGAAGGAGCACCCGTGAAGAACTTCACCATGGCAGAATAGATATTTACGGGTTGATCTCCGATTGTCCCCGAATAAGCTCCGACTACAGGTATTACATTCAGGTCCTTTTCTGTGAGCTTATCTATCATGCTTTGGAAGTGATCCATGTTGCCGGCGAGCATGGGACTGGTGTATTCCACGATACCCACTGTAGGTTTTGAGGGGTCAAGAGGGTATTGAGCTAAATACTCACCCAAACTTGTAAAAATTTTCCCATCTCTGTAGAGCATTTCCTTTGGTAAAGTGTATGGTGGCGCTGGATTCCAGTCGGGAGGCCATTTGTCTCCGTTGAGTTCAGTGTACTTTTTTAAAAGCCATTTGAATTGATTTTCATAATTCACCGTTCCACCTTGTGCAAAATAAAGCCCCGCGTCTATCCAATCGCTGATCTGTGGATAATATTTTGCTTTATAGTCATTTAGTCGTTCAGTGTTTGCGTTCTTAAGGTCATATAGAATCGTACCCTTCTTGCTGGTGTCACCAATAATGCTATCTGGAACTCCATCAAAAAGAAGCTTTCCATTTATTTGACTTAACTTGGTCAATTCCAAGTAGCTTTGTAGCACAAGAAATATTTTATTGGGCTTATTTTTAACAATATCTGGATTGGCGTTGATGACATTTTTGAAATTGCTTAAGCCGGGCTCAAACATCCATTCACAGATAACGATATCTGCATTTTCGATCAGACTTTTAAGCTCATCGGGACTCATTTGACCAATCTGAGTGGTGGTACGGATGTCAAAATTCACTAGCCGCTCTGACAGACCCTTTTCTTTATAATTTTCGCCATCTATTAATCTCATGATATTGTGTGCTGCGTCATTTGTCATTTTTGTGCTAGTCGATGAGTGGATAACAAGAACTCTGGGGTCGACCAGATTGATCGCAGGCTCATTGGCAGTTTCACCTTCAGAAAACCCTTCAACAGAAACGGAGTTAGCATCCTCCTCAGGGGCTACGGCCTCTTCACCAGTTGTCTGTCCATCATCAGTTTCACCTTCAGGCGATGGCAGGTGGGCTGTTCCAGTATCAGAATCACTATCTGCAGGTGTGCTGTTCTCATCTACAATACCTGTACCTGATGTTGAATTCTCTAGTTCTTCACTTGGCTGACCTATTGTAGGATCAGCCGGACTCGTAGTCTCGTCGGTTACCTCACCCGTCGTGTCTACCGTGCCTACCGGCGACAGTTCCGCCGACGAGGTTTGAGCAGATTCACTTGAAGATATACTCATCTCAGGAGTTGCTTCAGCCAACCCAGTTTGATCTTGTGTCACCTCCTCAGCCCATACCTGGCTACAGAAGAGTAATCCAATCAAAAGAATTGCCGTTAAAAGAGAAAGTATCAATATTTTGCGCTTATTCATAATCACCCCATCCCCTCTTGGTCAAAATAATTTTGTTTAGAAAAACTTCTCAAACTTTCTGCTATGCTGGGGCAGGCAGGAAGCCCCTCAAATGCCTGCCTGCCCGTAGCACCGCGGATCCAGAGGATATGAGGTGTCTGCCCCTGCACTCCACGGACTGGCTAGACAAATAAAAAAACCACGGAGTTCCCGACTTTCGAGTCAGGTCTAAAACCTTCGTGGTTCTAATTAGAAATATCTACTATTTAATTTATTTCAAACCGCAAAAAAAGACCACAAAAATTATCTAGCTTCGGCTAGAAATAGACCTTCGTGGCCTTTTTTGTTTAAATTCGACATTATTTCGAAATATCCTTTTAAATCCCAAAAATTTTTTGCATATCCCTCCAATATCCAGGCTGTTTAAAATTAAAAACGTCCTGCTGAGTGATGTCCGACACCTGAGTGGTGTCCGACACCGTTCAAGTGTATAACCTGGTACAATGAGAGATTAACTTGCATATTTAAATCCGGCGTTGTATGTCTTTTGGACGAGTCACTCAATGTGCATGCTCGTGATCTCCAAGGTGTTCGTGCTCATAAGGCTCTTTCTCATGCCTGGGTAAATCCCCGTGCTCGTGCTCATGGCTGTGGGTCACCTCTGAATGAGTGTGTTCATGGCTATGACTCATCCCCTCATGCTTGTGCTCATGAGTATGAGTTACCCTCGGATGAGTATGCTCATGTGCATACTTCGCTCCCTTACACACGTTCATCATCCCCTCTCATCCCGATTTTGAAAGAACTTTGAAAGAACTTCGCCATTTGTAATTTTTTATAATTCAACAAAATCTTGAAAATTCCTCTCTCACCCCGCAAAATATCTCGATACCAAATGATGATATCCTTTATATATCGGTCCACTTACAGAGATGTTCCTTAAAAACTGCATATATCGGTCCACTTACAGAGATGTTCCTTAAAAACTGCGGGGAATTGGGAAATGACCTCCCAAATTTTAGAAGCGGGTGTAACGTTCGCAAATTTACCCGCCATGCGATTTGTTTTAGCTGCAATTATTGCTGCTTCATGGGATTCAAGTTCTGCATGAACAAAGGCGGAGACCAAACCAGTGATGGTATCACCAGTGCCACCAATTGCCTCCATGAAGGGAATGTTGGGCTCATCAATGGTTGCCAAGATTTTTCCGTCGTTTGCTATATAATCCTTTGGCCCTTTAACCAGTAGAGTTTTTGGCAAGTCCCCTCGATCAAAAGCAGCTTTAATTAACTCAGGAGCTTTGGTTATATCCGTTTCAAAGAGATAATGTCTAATATATGCTGGATGTGTAGCATCCGGGTCTGCTAGAAATGCCATTTCCCCAGCATCTGGAGTAAATACATCAAATTTGGATGATAAACCAGCGGCTTTAGCCGCATACATTGCACCGGCATCGGCGATAAGGATGGGTTTTTGGACACATTTTTCCACGGAATCAATGACTCTTTCCATTAGTGGTATGATAGGCAAGAAATAATGCAGCGACAGAACCCCTGGGGCAATTTTGGGAAGATTGTCGATGAGATGCCTGAAGAGCATCTTACTTCCCCAACCATCACCAATATCACCGGCTAGGATAACATGAGGAGCATCGATTCCTAAATAATCGGTGGTTATGGCTGCGGCACTGACCATCGATGCTGTGCCTTGAGTGCAGGAAATTTTATGACCATCCACCAATAAATGATCACCCTTGAATTTTGCTTCTCCATCAATAAAGAAGTTCTCCTTAATGGGAACGGTTCCAGCGATTAGTAACATTTCTCCCTCTTGAAAATACTCAATGATTCTTCATAAGCTCTATCCAGCATTAAAGCACACAATGTGTATCCAAGATCTCTTGGTCTAGGAGCTTTAGTGAGTTCCTTATCGATCAGCTCAAGATGGAGATAGGGAACATCTGGGCAGCCTCCACCTGAGATATTCAGGATAGTGCCACTCCCCTTATCGAAGGTGATCTTCATATTGCCCGCTCTGACCATCACCCAGTTGTCAAACTTAGTTACCTTTATAATATCCAAAGGCTTCTGACTCTCTACATCAAGTGGAATGATTTCTCCCAGAGTTTCAATCTCATTTTCGCGAAGTACCCGTTCGATCCCAATCTGCTCCACTGTAGCCACTTCGATTGCAAGGTCGCATCCTTTTCGCAAAGCCGGTGGTGGAGCAACCAATTTGAAGTTACAACCATTTTTCTTGAGAACCTTCTCCGCTCTTAATGCTCCCTGAACCGCTTTGAATAGGATTAAGCCCCTTCCCCTTGAGGATACGTTTTTGCCTCGGGAAGGTCTCGATCTAGACCAAAATCTCATTGTCCATCTCTCTTTTTATAGATGTTAATACCTCTCTCTATTGAGCAACCCAATGGCACAAGCGATAATGAGCCCTAAAATCACAGCGATCTTGCCATAGATGGTTACACCCTTTGGGGAGGCAGCAAGCATAAAATTATGAGAAATGGCTGCACCTATTATCATCCCTAGTACCGCGAGGGCAGAGTCGGTATTTCCACCACCCGCCAATACCAGCTGGCGCAAGGGACAACCCCCAAGTAAAATGGAGCCCAAGCCCAATAACATCATTCCCAGGAAATTCCATACGTGTTCGGGGTGAGCAATGGGTTGATCGACGAAGCCCAGATTGAATTTCCCAATGGCAAGATTGCCAATTAAAGTGACTATGAAGATGGCGATGAACCCCTGTACTAGATAACTGTCGCCGATCAGTATTAAATCTCTAATGCCTCCAGCCAGACACAGTCTTGCTCTCTGGGCAAGGAACCCTCCCAGTAACCCGGCGATGAGTGAGAGGATGATAATTGCATGTTGCGCCCCAGGACCCTCTTTGCTGAAGAAGATGGGACCTCCAGCCTCGGGATTAAATACCGGTTTAAATAGAAGTAATAAGAGTAAGGCTATCATTATTCCGGGAAGCATCCATCCATCCACTTTCCGTTGTTCCTGCGAACGCCCCAAGTTGTAACCCATCTTGAGGAAGACTACTCCCAGGGTAATGCCACAAATGAAGCCAATGAGAGCAATTACGGCATTGAGATCTCCCCCCGCCAAACGCAAAATCATGCGCAGAGGGCAACCCAGAAATACCAGAGCACCAATCATGACGAACATTCCCAATATAAAGCGAGTTGCCGGAGATGAACCACCCTCCGGGCGAAATTCTCCAAAGCATAGAGCGGCACATAAAGCTCCCAATACTATACCGATTATTTCGGGACGTAAGTATTGAACAACTGCTGCTCTATGCAATCCCAGAGCTCCTGCGATATCCCTTTCAAAGCAAGCGATACAAAATCCCATGTTAAGCGGATTACCAAAGACAACTAATATAACTGCGAAAAGACCAACCACCAGACCTGCGGCCCAGATCAATAAATTTTCTCTTTTCATGCTATGCCTCCTTTCCCTCGATTAAGAGATGAAACTCATCTCCTTTTTGCTTTACGTTTACGGAGTAACCTTTGCTTCTCGCCAACCTACTGACATTCTCCACCGATACAGCACTGTCAATTAACACAACAATTGGTTCATTTGGATTTTCTTCTATTGCCTTTTTAGTTTTAACAACGGGCAGTGGGCAAGAAAGACCTCTGACATCAACCTCAATTGTCATATTATCACCTCCTCTATCTTGATATCTAAGGCCGTCGTGAATCTTATCTTGAAGAATTGAAACTATTAGAATTTCTTATTGAAATGAAGTTAATAATAAATATTTTAATAATAAATACTTATTAAATTAATAATTTTTTTAAATAATTCGACACGTACTGGGTGAATCCTCCATAAACCTAGAAGATTTTTCTGGTGAGATAAAAAATCGCGAGGTCAAAGCTCACCCCGCGAGACTTAAATTAATCCCAGCTCAACAACCTCTTTCTCACTTTCGCGCGAAATCGAGAATGTTAAGATTTGGGATTTTTATTTAATGGCTTTTTGAGGAGTGCTTATACAAGCGAACTAGCTAACTGGCAAAAAGCGAACGAGCAAAAGCGAACGAGGCTAATGGTTTGCCCTAATTATGGGAAAGATCTATTCCTATCCTTTGAAAATCCTTTCTAATAAGTTCAAAGGCTTCAAATTTGTTCTTTTTCATTAAGCTCACCGCATAATCACAATCGGGATTTGTCTCAGAGATTTCAACCAGCTTGTCTCCCACACGGAACTTAAGTCCTCTTCTCACCTCCAGCCAAACCTTCGCCTGAGCTTGGTAGCACTGGTATTCCTGGGATATGGAATCATCTTCGAAGAATGAATCCAGTTGCGCATGTCTGCCCTCATGAGCAATAATTGCTGCTAAAACCGTTGTTGGTGCCTCCCTATAACCATTGCTTATAACTATGGTGCCACTTTTAATGAAAGGTATAGCTGATCTATACTCCGCTGCAGCAAAAGCTATCCTTGGTTTACTGAAAATTATCCTTATCCCTCTCTTTTGTATGGTCTCTGCGATCTCCCCTCCCGTCTCACTTCCCTTGAGAATAATGAAACTTTCCCTCAATTTTTCATCCTTGATGGTTTCTGTAAGCCAGCGATAATCAAGGTCAGTTAGGGAAGAAGTGGAATAGGAAACCGGATTTAAATTGGAAGAGATGCCGATCCCCGCCTGCCCGTGGGGAAGGCGAGCCGAAGGTTTGGTGACGATGCCTATGTGGGTGGTTTTAAACCAAGGTGATTGAGTAATTAGTAAAACAACGACAACGACGAGTGCTAATTTCTTTAACATCCAGCTTGTCCTCCTCCGGCTTCGCCCGGTCCCGCCGGACTACCGTAGATGGACAAGCCCCTCTTTTAGCACTTTAATCTGGTCAACTTCGGCAGCCCGGCTACCCCATTGGGACCCGTAGCTTTGCGTCCCCCACTCTCGTGAGGTTTGCCTTTGTCGGTTGCCCGCCTGCCAACGTCAAGCCGTAGGCATTGACGAGCAGGTCCACTACTTATATCGACAGGATATGTCAAAGACCTTAGAAGAAGTTAGTTTCGGGTTGCAGGTTCGAGTTGCGCGTTACGAGTTCGGATCGCGGATTGGAGGAGGACAAAAAGTAGCGCGGGAGTTCATCTCCCGCACTCTTTGGGCGGGGATAAACCCCGCCCCTACAACAACAGACCTAAAGGTCTGTTTCTAAAACGTGATAGCTGAATAGGTTGGGAGTTCCAGGTTGAAAGTTGGTTTCGAGTTGCGGGTCTAGAATTCGGGGTTCAAGGTTCTGCGAAATCTTTCAAAAGGATGACATCGGGTCGATGATGAACCTTTTCGTAGAATCTTTCATCCACGGTGATTAATAAGGAATAGATGCTCTCGGCGAAAGAAAGATATGTGGCATCATAGACGGTTACATCGGAATCTCGAGCAATTTTTACTACTTTCTTCATAGTTCCTTGGCTCATTGATTTAAGTAATCTCATCTCAAAGATACTTTCAATGGCACTGTTAATATCGGAGATATCTAGATCCAATTTATAACGCAATACATTCGTGACCTCGTAAATCAAAAGTTCTGGCGCTAATAGTTTTCAACTTCTCGATTTCGAAATTTCTCTCTAAGCAAATTTGCTTTATCTATATCTCCCTCATCCAGTTGAGTGAACCATTTTAGAACTACAGAGGCGTCTATAACATAAATTGGCCTCTCCGGAACAACTGGTAAAACACCATATTCATTCATCGGCGGCGTTCTCTCCACTTGCGTAACTCAGCAGTTGAATTCCATTTCCCGGCTTTTTCACGAACTATGTCTTGCAATAAAATTGCCTTCTCAATACCCTTTATCTTCTCCCGCTCCATTCTCTTCCGCTCCAACATTTTGATATAAGCAAGGGAGGCTCGACGGATGAATTCGGAACGCCTGGAAGCTGATAGCTGACAGCCTCTTGATGAGATATGGTATGGAAATCAAAACGGAATTTAAAAATATTGCTTGATTTTCCGAGGTAAATAGATTGTGGAGGGACTGTCCCTAATAGGCGGTGGTGTACGATATCCAAATCCCTATGTCGTGGCAACCCACACCGGCACATGCGCTGTCCGTCACTATCCTTCCTCCATCGATATAATGATCGTATCCGCGGTTGATCAAATGCGCTTGCTTCTTCCCATGAGCACCATGACAATCCATACACGCTTGATGCCCCAAAATTCGATGCCCCTGCCAGCGGCTCTTGGAGAGGAGAGGATCGCCAACGGAATAGGACTCTCGAACATGACATTGGAAGCAGAGGCTTGTATCAATGGGTGTATATGGTGCCCTCAAAATATGCTCATTCTCTGAACCTGTGAGACACTGGGCACCGGTTGGATCATCATTGCCGTGACAGTGGGTACAATAAACCAAACTGGCATCGGTCCAGGGAGCTATGAAAGCCAAGAGGTCAATGCCAGTATTCTTCCCCACACCTTCAACCGGATGATAAGATGGATTGGTTATATCGAATTCAAAAGCTTTATCCTTCTGCTCCGGGGGTAGGGTCGTATACGTAGAGTGGCACTTATAACATAGTTCGTATTGATTCACGATGGGATTTATCGTCGCACCGTTGGCATCTACCCCACCCACACCTTTAATCTCCCCACTCGCCGTGGGAGCGCTCGCCCCATCGGGGGTTGCCTTATGTGGATTATGACAGTCCACGCATTCTGAATGGCGCTTGGAACTCACGGGGTCATAAGCAAGATTGGAGGAATTCTCCGTATCCTGATGGATGCCCGTGACCGTGTCCACGGGATGCTTATACGCTTTGGTCAAAAGGGTATCGATATCGGGGGCTCCAATTGTTGGTCCCGTGGTGGGATTATGGCAAGCCAGACAGAGCTTTTCCTCCTCGTAAACAGTCGAATTATCATAATTAAACGCATTTAACCTAGTATTATTTGAGCCATGGGGGTGATGGCAAGTTTTGCAGGTAATTCCGGCAGCAACATTGGTAGCCATGCCCGCCGAAGTAAAGGCGGATTTATTCCATTTAGGGAAGAAAGGAGAAAACTGCAAGGATACCGTAGGATAGGAAATCTTATATGGGACCACGGTGGTCGAGTCGGTCACCGCCAGGGGTGGCGCACCATCATGACACTTCAGGCAAAAATCGGTCATGCTTCCCGTCCAAAGATTCTTCGTATTATCGGGATCGGATATCATCGCACCCGCCGCTGCTTGGACAACATGGGGTCCATGGCAACTTGAGCACTCAACCTTGGCACCGTTCTCTGATGTTATATCATGGTGAGAGGGTAAGCTGAATTGATTCTGTATATCCCAATTGTTGAGAGTATTGGGTAGATTCGCAGAATTGTGACAGCTGTAGCAGAGTTCCTCCTCCAATCCTCTGTTTAATCGGGGGAAGTCTGAACCATGATTTTGATGGCAGTTTATGCACTTTATGAGCGTTCCCGATGGGGGATCAAGGGTCTTGACATCATGAGAGGAAAGACCGGAGAACCCGGTGATGTGATCGCCACCTAAGGCATAACCCAAACCCAGATCAGAAGCACCATGGCAGGCTCCGCAGAAATCATTTCCCTGGTAAATCTTATTGCCTTCGGGATCAGTAACCCTTAACAACCTTGGATAATAATTTCCGAGATCATCCTTATTTCCATGTGTATTGTGGCAATGCGAACATTCTAAAATGTGACTAGGATCCGTGATGAATAACAAGTCTTTAATGGGGTAACGGGATTGGCGGGGGCTATCATAAGCATCTCTGATATTGGTAACATCTCCCATCCCATCATGGCAAGTAAGACAGAGCTCCGCCTGAATTTCACAAGCCAGGTAATTATCGCCCACCGCTGTATGATTTCGATGACAACAAGCGCAGGTATCGGTATCCACGGTATAATTCCTATGTGGAGTGGAGATTACCACGGGATTATTGACGACCACGATTACGGTATCAGTGCTTATATTGTCCGCTTTATCCTTCACTATCAATCTTATGGTGTAGGTTCCATTGGAAATTCCCAGCGTGTATCCGGATTCGAGGGCACCATCCGAGACGGGAGCAGTATGCACGGCTCCCAATAGCTTCCAGGTGGTGGGTGCAGAGGTAGCACCATATTCCAGCTTGTATTGACCGAAATTCTCATCTGTGGCTGTACCGTAAATGGTTATGATTCCACTGACTTCGCTATCGGTAACCGGTTGGCTAATGGAAGCCTGAGGAGGAGTATTGTCCACGGTTACGTTTACCCCGGGTCTAGGGGTCTCAACATTGCCATAATTATCGATTGCCCTGGATTTGATGTTGTAAACACCGTCGGCGGGTAATGTCCAGCTAAAGCTCCAGGTCTCAGTGCCAACTGCATCTTGCCAGGTATTTCCACCATCCGTCGAAACCTGCACCTTTGCAATCCCCGAGCCCCCTAGATTATCCCGAGCCATGCCGGTTATGTCGTATGTGATGCCCCTAAGATGTGAACCATCGGCTGGATCGGTGATTGTAGAAGTTGGAGCGATGTCATCTGGAGGTAGGGTGTAGTCTACCACCAGTTTGGGTCTTAAGGTTGGATCGTCTGCATAATCCGAGGAGTAGAATACCCCGCCTTCGACGATACCAGTCTCACTGGTGAGCAGGACTATTCCCTTATTGATCTCTCTACCGGCGTGCCAATCACTTACCAGCGTGGTGATATCCCAGCTCTTCCAAACACCCGCTGCATCCATGAACTGACGATCCAAAATCTCTTCAAAACTCGGTTGGGTGTCCCAGGTAACTCCGTCCGCGGGAACGGCACCCGTGCCCTCTCCCCACTCGGAAGTCACCTTGCGGACGTAGACATTCCCACCAAAGGCACTTTTAGTATAGAGCTGCAAGCTCGCGGAATTGATTATGCTCTTGGGGGGAATGGAGCTTAGGTTGAATTGCAAAAAGCTTCTTGTCGTGGTCACCGTTCCAGTCCAGACATTTAACGTCGCGTCCGCGCCGAAATTGACATCGGGTTGAGTGCTATCAACATATGCATCCTTCCCCACAATGGGATTGGGCTGTATCACCACGGTGGGATCGATTATCACCGGAAATGTAGCGGTCTTCAACCAAGCGGGATCGACGGTGAGGGTGAGGAGGCTCTTGCCCTTTATCTTTTTCAAGGTTACTTCCACATTACTCATTCTGTCCTCAAAATCCTTGGCGAAGGGTGAAACGGTCCTGCAATTGCCAAAGTCTAGCGACCCGCCCTTCAAAGGAGCAATGGACTTATTGGAGAGGACTTCAAAGACGAAGGAATGGGGAGCCGAGCTATCCTTGAGAATTATCTCCTCCTTAACATAAGTCGCTCCAACCTTGTACCGCAGATCGGTGGATTTAAATGCATTTTCATAGGTTATTCGGTTTTTATAGACCTCCCCATGGACACGTTTTGCACCTTTGGGGATGAATTTGATCTCCGTTTTGTCGACCTTTAGCGTGAGATTCGGTGTAGTGGAACCGAAGGCAGCCCGAAATGGAACATGGGTAACCTCCAAATTTTTAATGCTTGGGTTAAGTTCATGCCATCCGCCAACATCATCCTTGTAGTGAACAGGTGTGGCATAAATCACCGCGGTCATGGTACCCTCGGGATTTTTAAAGACCTTAGCATATTGTGAGCGCAGGTAAGCGACTTCAAAACTGTGTTCGGAAATCGAAGCCGCGGGCAATGCACACTTTATACACAATCCAAACATGAGGGAGCTCGTTGCAAAGGAGACAATAATGGCTAAATCCAGGACAACGGTGATAAAATCCCTTCTCTTGACCTTCAAAATCCATTTGCGCATTCCCCGATGTATTTTTTCGAGACGCGCCAAGACCAACTCCGTGATCGTCAAATGTTGGTGGAGATTTCCAAGAATGGATGAGAAAGCGTTCGAAACAAAGCTGCATTTGACGGCATTAAAGGGATTATATATTTGGAGCAGAGGAAATAGATTGTGCATTTTTTCACTAAACCTTTGCATAAAATAGCCTCTTCCCATTATTTTGTCCATTCTTAACTCCATATTTCCACTGGTATTTTACCTAATCAAAGTATTTTTTAGACATTAAAGTATATTTGCTCGCATTTCGGCTCCCATTGATTTTAAGTCGAAAGCAATGAAAAGCCGACCCCTCCTTTTCGAATTTCGGAATCGGCTACGCTCCTGCATCTATTGCTATCAGCTGAAAGCTGATCTAAGGAATATACTTTGTGACAGCTACAATATCTTCATAAAGCTCCTTGGGTTTGCCCGTGGCAGACATCATGTGAATTTCATAAACTATAACACCATCATACCAACTGAGTGTGGCGTAGGTTGTGACATCCGTTCCAAAGTAAGCTCGATGACCACGAATTGTAGCAGTCTTTGCATCTGAGGGGAAGGCTTTCTTGCTCACGGAATCGATGAATGCCTTGGCACTTTCCAAGCTTCCCCTGTTGTACACCGATATCAACAATGATTCCACACGAGGGTGATCTTTAGGTATATAACCACAACAAGCATAATTATCAGCTCTTGCTACATTCCCCGTGGTAAATCCGGGGATGTCCTTGGGCAGAAGAGCAGCAAGATCTACAGCGGGTGGAGTGGATCCACCCGGGGTAGGTGGTGTGCCCGGACTTGGTGTAGGTATGCCCGGAGTTGGTGGGGCACCTGGAGTAGTGCCAGGGCTGGGTGGAGTACCAGAAACCGCCGCTTCGATCTGCTGCAACTGCGTTTTAACGCTCTCAAATTTTGGATCAAGCTTTGATACCTTCTCAAGTATCTTCTTCGCCTGAGATAGCTTTTTTTCCGCTAGCTGCTTCTGAGCTTTAGCGTAAAGTTCCTCGCATTTTTTATGTCTCTCACAAATGGATTTGACCGTTTTTACCTTAAATCTATTTGCCATCCACCTGGGAACTCTAATGATCCTCGTGCTATCTTCAATCACGTGCCCATAGCGGCAAAGGACTTTCTTCCCCACCTTCACAGGGGTTGTACCCACATAAGCCACAACACCAAGAGCCAAAATAATAATGACTGCAATGGCTATCTTCTTTCTCAAAGGGGTCAGACCTCCTTACCCACCTCTACCTGCGGCTTTAAATTTTTATTTTCAATTTTTGAGCTGATTTCCATTTTCTCCATCGCCTTGGAAATATCCAGTTTTAAAAATTTGAATTAAGGATTTATTATCCCTGGTAAATCTATATATCGAGGTCTGACCCCCTAGATTTTTTTGGATATGGCGACTATATCATCGTAAACCTTCTTAGGATGCGTTGAGGAATATATTTCCACCGCAAAGATTAGACCGTCCCGACGCCAGGTAAGAACCGCGAATTCACGTCCATCCGTGCCAAAGTAGCAAGAACGCCCGTCTACAGTGACATCGCGGCTATCTACGGGGTAGTACCATTTTATCTCCTTCTCCATTAGGGCTTCGGCATCTTGGGGTCTTCCACCCTGCCGCACCATTATGGTGAGAAACTTCACTTTCGACTCGGTTTTGGACTTGAAAACCCTGTTCGCGGAGAGCACGTCCTCATGCTCAGAATAAAGGGTATACCCCTCAAGAGCCTTTGGTATGAGGGAAAGGAGGGGACCGGTGAAGACCTCGCCCTCAGAGGGTGGTGGGGCACCCGGAGGACTTGGCGCTGGCTCCGCACCGGGTTCAGTTCCAGGTTCAGTGCCTAGTTCAGTTCCTGGAGCTGGAGCTTCGCCTTCTTCCGCAGCAATGGCTTTCTCCACTTTCTCCAATCTCTTTTGAGTATCCTTAAACTTCGGATCCAGACCCTGAACCTGATCGAGCAATCTCCGACCCGCTTCGAGATCGCCTTTGTCTAAAGCCCTCAAAGCCTGCTTGTAAAGCTTTTCACAGACTTTATGCTTATCACAAGTTGCCTTGGCGATTTTTACTTTGTACCTTCCCGCCTTCCACCTGGGAACTTTGATAATCTTGGTATTATCCTTGATTACATGTCCATACCTGCACAAAAGCTTTGACCCGGTTCTCACCTTCACTGGTTGGAAGGCGAGAGCCAAACCGGAGATTAAACCGGCTATAATCGCCAAGACAATTATGTATTTAACCCTGCGTGTTAATTTAATCCTTACCATCTCGATCCCATTTTATTAAGCTGTAAGCCGTAAGGATTAAGAATTAGGCTTTGCACCTAATGACTTCCCACTTAATCCTTACTCCTTAATCCTTACTCTTTGGAATTAATTCGCCCTTTTACCTCCTGTTTCCTTCCCATTCCATTTAAGATTAACAGATTTTTAACACAATTGCAGCACGTAGTATCGATTTTCGATCAGCAACCCGCTTCAAGCTATGAGCTGAAAGCTTATGGTTTGTGGCTTGTGGCTTGGAGCTTGTCTTTCAGCGGATGAACCACCACGCTTATCACCGCGTAGGTGATAATGGTTTAGTAGCAGACCCCCCATGCTGCAAATAGAATTCAATCAAGGAGATAGGGGTGGAGAAGGCGACGAAGACGAGAGTGAAAATGGAGCCCAAAACCTGGGGAATATTTAATATTTTGTATTCCACTAAATAAACATAGGGTGAGCCAATTGCGTGCTGAATTTCCCCGGGAATCGAAGGCAACCATGAAAAAATCGACGTCCTTCCCGCAAGCCACAGGCACAGAATGAGAAAGCCACTGAAGACGGACCAGCTCAAAAACTCCAAGGGAGTAAAACGTTTTTGAAATCTCAAAGCAGTGACGGTATTCACCACTCCCGCCAGGAGAAGCAGATAGCCTCCAACCGTTGCATAGGCATAAGTCCAAAACCACCTTTGATAAACTGCTCCACTATCCAGATATCCCCTTATGAAACTCGACTTCACAGGGAAGAATAAAGCGATTACAGCGAAAATCAGGCTTCCTATGGCAAAGAATATGAGACATACACGCACCAGTCTTTCCATATCAACCCCCACATATTGGCTTCCAGCTATCAGCATTCAGCTTATTAAATCTTTCTCGATGCACGTTATTAATCCTTGCAATGCTCTTATTGCTCCTTTGCTGAGCCCAACTAAATCATCGCGGTCTCTATCTTCATTCAGATACTTCAATTCACGGGCAATCGAATATATATCCTAATTCGGTAAGCGATGATAGAGCAATATAAAGAAATTGTACATCTGAGAAGTTAATCCAAAGGTTTCGCTGTTAGGAAAAGAATTACTTTTGATCGCACTCAAATCTTTATTAAAAAGCTGATAGCTGGTAGCTGAAGCTTATTTAAGTGATGTTATAGGCGCGTTCCCACATCCAAATATTCTTTTCTATGGTCCGGGTCTGGGCATATTCTTTTGCCTTCCGCCCTAATTTCAGGCGTAAATCGGGGTCTTCTATCAATCTCCGCAGGAATTTCATCCAATCCTTAGGATTTTGAGCCAAAAAACCATTCTCACCGTGAACAACGCTCTTCATATATGGGATGACCTTGGATGCCACCACGGGGAGTCCAACCATGCCATATTCTATGAACTTAAGATCGCTTTTACAGTGATTGAATTGAGTATCCACCAGGGGAGCGATTCCTATGTCGAATTTCGAAAGCAACTTGGAGTATTCTTCAAGCCTCACGGGTTTGAGAATCTTTATTCGCTCATGCTCCTTGAAGGGATACTCACGCATCCCTACGACGTGCAATTCCACATGGGGATAGTCATCCAATATCTGCTCTATTGTACCTCTCAAAATCTCGAGGTCGCTCCAGTGATGAGCTCCTCCCGCCCAACCTATGATTATTTTGCCATCTTCTCGGGACTCGTGCTTCACCTGCCAGTACTCTGAGGGCAACATATTTGGGAGCACGACGACATTTTTATTGTATTGCCTTAGGAGCTCTGCTAAATAGGGTGTGGATGTCGTTACCAGCTGGCATGCTTTTAAGGCTGCTTCCACAGCTCGTAATTTTCTCGGGTCGCTCCAGAAATTATATGCGGGACTTGCTTTATCGATATGCCAGAGATCATCATCCAACTCATAAACGGTTAATTTACCCAGACTATTGGCATAATCGATGGCTCGCAAGGAGCTGGCGATGAACTGCCTTTGGAAGACGATTATGTCGAATTCTCTAACGCGATCTATCGTCAAGAAGTCATTGAGCACCACATGATGCCCGCGCTTCTTTAGCTCCACACCGGGCACGTGACAGCGAGCACTAAATGATTGTTTAGGCGACCGTTTTACCCTCTTTGAGACGGTAGAGAAGAGAGTAGGGGGGAATACCCCTCCCCAGAATTCCCCCCATGTGGATTCCGCCTTAAGCTCTCTTCTTAACAGCCAGCTTTATATGAGTTTAATTCGACAGAGACTTAAAAAATCCTGCTCACAGCGATCGATTAGCAAAATGTAGAAATTGATATAAAATTACTTGACTTTTTATATCCTATCTGTGTAAAATCAATATCAAAAAGAGGGGGCAAACAAATGTCTCGAACGGTAATCGATATCAAAGATGAATTGCTTGAAAAAGCTAAGAAACTCACTAAGATGACCAAAAAAGTTGACATCGTTAATTATGCCTTGGAAAGATTGGTTCGTCAAAAGGAGATTGAAAAAATTTTAGAGCTCAAGGGGAAAGTAAAGTGGGAAGGTAATTTAGAGGAGATGAGGAGAGACCGATTTTGATTTTGGTCGATACTTCCGTCTGGATAGACTTTTTCCTGGGGCGAACAGAACAGGTAGAAAAATTAGAATTTCTTATAAGAGAGAGCAATCAAGTTTGTATCTGTGGCATAATCCTACAGGAAGTTCTTCAAGGAGTGAAAGACAAAAAAGACTACGTTAAGGTCAAAGAAAGGCTGACCAAACTTCCCTTTATAAAAACGGATAAAAATACTCACATCTTAGCCGCAGAAATTTATCGAGACTTAAGAGCAAAGGGAATAACCATACCCACTCTTGATGCCACAATCGCGGCTACAGCAATTCAAAACAAAACTCCTCTTTTCACAATGGACCAGTACTTTTATTTGGTATCCCAGCATAGAAAACTGACGCTTTATGATTGAAGCCCGATCCCACATGGGAAAAACCGATGATTCTCTCTTCATGCTTCATCCTTGAAAATATCTTTTCAACAGGTCTAAAGACCTGTTTCTACTTATCGATTTAATTTCTACTGTCATCTATAGGATGGGTCGATTCTTTTGATTTCACTGAGTTTATCGAAAACTTTATCGGTGCTTACTATGCCATCGAGTTGATGAGTAATAACAACGGCGGCGTGAACTGCGCCTCTTGCGCTCAATTCTGGATAGCTCCTCATTAGCTCCTTAGTTCTTTCAACCTCCTGCTTTGGGCTTGGGGCTTTGAGCTTTGGGCTTGGGGCTTGGGGGTTAGCCGAGCCAGATTATGAAGACTCCCACGAGCACCAGGATTGATCCCACAATCACCGGGGTCATGACCATCGGGCAGATGCCCCATAAGCCGATTCTCTTCTCAATCTCTATTAGGAAGGTGAGAAATACGGGTGTGATAAACAGGAAAGAACCAACCTTTGATGCCTCAACCAAACTTAAAGCCTGATACCACAACAGATAAGAAATAGCCGAGCAGACCACACCGAGAATCAAGATGAGCATCCAACCACCCGTGGGAATCCTCAAAAAAGCCGTTCCTTCCCTGTACAAGGCAAAAGGGATCAAGGGAATTGTCCCCAAGACGATGGTCACGGTGGTTGCAGTCAGAGGGTCGTATTTGGCGATGATCCTCTTCCCCATGACAGTAAATATCGCCCAAAGGATTGCTGCGAGAAGGATCCAAATCTCAAGATTAGAAAACCTGGTGAAAGGAGAAAAGGTACTTGGTCTTTCCCAATTCGCCACTATGCAGATCATACCCAAAAGGGATGCGGAGGCACCAACTATCTCCCCAAAATTGATCTTCTCGTAGAGGAGAAAGAAGGAAAAAATGAAGATAAAAATGGGAGCGGTATTGAGTAAAAAGCAAACATCGGAAGCCGGTGGAGCGTATGAGTACCTCTCGATGACTTGGAAAAGTTGAGCAAGGGTTACTCCAGCGAAACTGGCGCTTAAAAAGTTGATCAGCGATGAGCGATCAACCATGAGCGATCGGATATTTTTGATAAATTCACGTTGAGATAGGCGACTGCTACCGATTAGTGCCAGAAGAAAGATGGTGGCTATGAAGAATCTTGAGGCAATGAAGGTTGCCTTGGGGATGGAATCGAGTCCGATGATGGTTAATAGGAAGGAAAGCGCCCAAGTGAAGATGAAAGCTGTTAGCAAGGCAATGGCTTTTGCGAGGTCTCTAGTTTTCAGACGAATCCCTCCTCAAATGTAGAAACAGACCTTTAGGTCTGTTAGCTCCGAGCTCCGAGCTCCCAGAAAGAGGATACAGGATGCATGATACAGGATATGGGATGTGGGATGCAAGGTCGCTCACCTAAAATGTACATCAAATGGACTCCGAATTTGCCAAAAGTATACAGCGGGGAGAGGGGGACTTGAAAGCGGGAAGAATGAAACCAAGCTCCCGCGCTACAAGAGCTTTGAGCTAATCGAAGGTCGCTAGTTGAGAGTTGCTCATCAATTAAAAATAAGAAAATGAATCAGCAGGTAAAGCTATGTGAGGAGGTCTGACCCCGCATTATAGACGTTTTCCAAGACATAAACGATTTCAGCGGCAACTAAATCGCAAATAAATAGCTCAAAATCACCGCAACGACCCGTTCAAAGAATCTCTTACTACTATTTTAAATAATGAGGGGGTCGACATAGCCCCTCTGGGAATGTCGACCCCCTTTTTCTTTACAGGTCTAAAGACCTGTTGCTACGCTTATTTCTTGGTGCTTAGAGCCAAGCGTCTCTGGTACAATCCGTAGATCCCACTCACTATGAGCGTTGGTACGACTAACAGCTTGCCCGCAGGACTAGCCAGAAGCTTCTGGAACATGGGAACCGCATGATCCTCAATGTAAGGATCGGTGGTGGGAGGACCGAAGGGTAACCTGCTAGCCCAGTAGAAGCTGCCATCTCCTTGATGATATGGGTAAGTTGCCGCCAGGCGTGCTACATCAGCTGCATCGCCCATAAGAAGTGCCCTGTTGGGGCAAGCCTGCACGCAAGCGGTCACCCGCTGACCCGTGTAGGTGCCAACCCACATGCTCGCATCGCCTGGGACTCGTCTAGATTGCAAAGCGTCTTCAAAACCGTTTTTTCCATCGCGGATACCCCAGCACAGGTCGCATTTATACGCCTTGAGGTTGAGGCCATCGCCCCGACTGATCTTGGGATATCCACCTCGGGCACACTGCGTTGCACATTGGAAAGTGCATCTGATATCTAAGGGGTCACAATACTGCGTATCTGAAGGATAACCCGGGCGTGGAAATTGCTTGATGTGGACGGAACCGTCAGCCATCTTCGTGATGGCGCCCCTGGGGCACTGCTTCACACAGGGCGGATCTGGGCAGTGCCAGCAATTGTACTTGATGAAGGGTGGATTATCCACAGCCACTTGGGATTTCACCACCGTAACATCGTCGGATTCTATTCTCTCCGCCACACCGGTGGCATTTAGGTCCGGTGGCGATCCGCTATCGTCCAGACCCCAGTTGCGCTGGCAGGCAACCATACAGGCTCGACACTTGACACATCTATCAATCAGTTGAATTACCGCAAATGCCATCTCTCATCCCACCTCCTTTACAGCTTCTTCTTCTTTATCCTGCACAGACAAACCTTAGTCTCGGGCATCTTTGCATTAGCATCGAGGGCGTTGATGGTGAGCATGTTGGCGACCGCGGTGGATGAGTTAGCTCCCCTCTCAGCCCAGTGAATTGGTACGGCTACGGTGCCCTTTCCAACCCTCTGGTTGGACTGCAGACCAGTGCCCACTTCGGCGACGAAGGGTCCAACCAAGCCTCGATCCAGATCAAGCACCGATTCGTCCACGCCGTGATCGAAAGCGAGGTCTGTGGTCAGAGTAAGAGTTGTCTCATCTACGCTTAAAATTATCTTTTTCTCCTGATTTGAAGCACCGGCGTTGATCAGGATTTCATCCCAAGCTGCAAAACCAGCAGTGGAAGCGACGGTGAGAACATCTGTGCCAGCAACTGCAGGCGCCTTTAGGCTGGTTTTAACGGCGGTCCTCATGGAGATGATTTCCACATTGTCGCCGGAGACGATGCCGTAGTCAGCGGCATCGGCGGAGTTGATCTGGACGACGGGCTTGGGTACCAACTCAGATAACCAGGGGAGATTCCTGCTTATCTGTCCGCTGTGCCAATGCTCGGTCTGGCGGAAGGTGATGAGAACCAATGGGAACTCCGCCACCTCAACGGGTGTATCCGCCCAGTCAGCTGGATCTACGGGATCAACTCCAACGGGTGGATATTGCGCCCTCAAGTCCAAACGTGGGCTCTCCCAGGGCTCCCAGTGCTTGGGAGTTCTTCCATCATCCTCCGCCAGCTTGGTGTATGCCCTGTAGACGTAGCTGTAATCGACTGGAGTTGGTGGAGTATCGCTGGTGTGGTGGACGAATATCCTCGCCACCACGTCGGGTGCCACGAAGACATCGCCGACATCTCCCGGAGCTGCATCATTGTTGTAGAAGATTCTCCTGTTCAGGAGCCAGGAATGGGCGAATCCGGGATAGAGAGCGGTGCCTATAGGATCCGTGGTGGTGTCGCGAGCCTGGGAGCGGTTCTCATATCGCCCAGTCGCTACATCGAAGTCAGTTAGATCATTTTCAACTGTATCTCTTGCTCCAGGTTCCCAACCACCAAGTGTTGTACCTATTCCTGTACCCGGTGGTTGCTTACCACCGGCTCTGGAGTAGATCCAGACGGTTCCACCGCCGTAATTGGCACCAACAGCCGTTTCGTGATAGGACAAGGGTTTACACATCTGCTTGTACACTCTCTCGCAGTACCCGCTTTCTCCATCGTCCTTCAGGGTCTTCTTATAATCGTTGTTGCTCCAATTACTGCCATCATAGCCGTACTGACTGGTGAAGAGCATATCGTAGCGGTTCTCATATCCTGTTAGCAACGGAACTGCATTAAAGGCACCCTCATCATCCAGTTTCTTGGCAATATCCAGGATGATCTGAAAGTCAGTTCTGCAATGACCCTTTGGTGGTATTGCCTGATACCTCCAGGTGATCCAGTGACCGCTGTTGGTAACCGAGCCACATCTCTCCGCGAAGGAGGCGCAGGGCAAGAGGTAAGTGACACCATTCGTCTTTCTCTCGCAGTCGGCGGTCTCGGTAAAGAACATGTCCATTACCACCAGGGTATCCAATTCTTTGAGACCATCCCTTGCCAGGTTGGTGTTTGCCACCTGAACCGCTGGGTTCTGAGCCCAGACGATTAAGGCTTTGACATGACCCTCCTTTGCTTTCTTGAGCATCTCCAGGAGGGTATACCCCTTCGATGAACACATGTAGTTGTCATGGAGACTCTCGAGAGTTGCCACATCCACCACGGGATCATATCTTCCGTCGGCGAACCAGTAGTTGAGCATGTTGATGTAGCCAAGCTGTTGCAATCCATAGCTTGAGCCAGGTGGAAGGCTGCCATCCGCATTGACGGGGTTCCCGAAGAGCTTGTTCAGGAATGCACCATATCCCGTTCCCGTCGTTGGTGCCCCGATGTAACCGGGCAGCAGATTGGTAAGAACGCATATGTCACAAAGACCCTGGACATTGTTCCAACCACGAAGGGCGTTCACTCCGCCGCCGTACTTACCCATGTTGCCCAGGAGTAATTGCAGGATGGCGCAGTTGCGGATGTTCTGGGAACCGCAGGAGTGCTGGGTGGTACCCATGGCGTAGAGGATGGTACCCACCTTGTAGTCAGAGTCTCCGTAAGGTTTCTCGGTCTTCGCCCAGCTGTTGTTGATGTACATATTGGCGAGTCTCTCGAAATCGAGAACGCTACAACCACAGATATCTGCGACCGTTTCCGGATCGTAGGCAGCCACCCTGCTCTTGAGATACTGGAAGACAGAGCCTTTATCACTTAAGGTTACTCTCTTTGGCACATTGCGGACAAACCATCCTCCACCCATATCGAGAGTCTCGCGCTCATAGTCCATACGATTCTCACTCAGCTTGACCAGCTTGAACCAGGCATCAGTATGCTTAGGCCAACCGGTAACAGTCTTCTTCGCATAGTTAGGAGGAGGTCCGCTACCGTCATCAGCCCAGAATTCCCTATCTACTGTAGCTGTCAGGTAGCTACTGCCTAGGGTTCCAGCTTCAATCATATCAATGACCCGCTTCACCAGACCATTGATGATAGCGTTGTCAGTTCCTGGTCTGATGCGCACAAAGCAATCCGCCATGCCAGCTAACCTGGTCTTCCTGGGCTCGACGACGATGAGCTTGGCACCATTTGCTCTTGCCTCATTTATCCACTGCATGCTCGATGGGTGATTCTCAGCGGGGTTGCTGAAGACCAGGAACACTTTGGCGTTCTTGAAATCCGTATAATGATTGGTCATCGATCCTCTACCAAACGTGCGGCCGAGACCGACCACGGTGGTAGAGTGTCATATACGGGCGGAGTTGTCCGTGCTGTTGCAACCCATGAGTGAGAATACCTTGCGGAAGAGGTAGCCTTCCTCATTGTTGCAGGGAGTACCTCCGGCAAGACCTATCTGCGTGGGATCGCCACCAGGAGTATAATTTTTGGAATATGGCGCGAATGCGTTAGCTATCTCAGTTAGTGCGGTGTCCCAGGAAATATCGGACCAAGTGTCACCAGTCTTCTTCCAAGGACCATCCGTGTTGCATCCCGGGGGTCTTGTGCCACCGGGAACACCAATTCGGTTGGGGTTGTTCACCAGCTGGATGCTCGCCGAACCCTTGCTGCACAGGGCTCCTCTGCTGATCACGTGGTCCTCATCGCCGTAGATATCCACAACGTTTCCAGCGCCATCGACGGAGATTTTCAAGCCGCAATCGACGGAGCAGTACTGGCAGGAGCTTAAGACAGTACTCGCCACTTGAGCCTGCGCCACTGAGGGTCCGACTAGGGTCCAGTCAACCAAGGTACCAGTGGCACCAGCGGCAGCAGTGTACTTGAAGAAATCTCTTCTGGTTATGCCGCTTCTTTTGTCCTTTTTCTTTCTAGCCATCTAATCTTCCCTCCTTTCACCTTATTTGTTATGGCAGCGTTCACACACACCACGGTTGTCGGCTCTCAAGAGAGCAGAATCCATGGCGGGGTTCACGCCGGTTTGCAGTGAGTAATTCGGAAGCATCGTTGGTCTTCCCGCAACGGTTCCGGGTGAAAGAGATGCATTGGCGAAGCCCAACATCCGTGCATCGGTACCGTGTGCCCTGTGGCAGGTCAAGCACTCAATCCAGTCATCGACATTGTTTTCCCACACTCCTGCCTCTGTGGGATCGTGGTCGACTGGGATATCCACATAGGGTACGGCTGGATTCCAAGCCTGCCAATCGCTGGGCTCAAGGATCAAAGCTCTATCTCCAGCAACCCAGGTTGGATTGTACTTGGTGTTCTGCCACACCGTGAACGGCACATTCATGGGGTGACGGTGTCTGACCATTGGTCCGTAGCCGTCGCCGGCATCGTAGGCTTGATACACATTGGTGTCAGCGGCATGTGCTGCGGGAATGGTACCAAGAGCTCCCCTGGTGCAGTTGTAGAAACTGTTGGCATCTCTATTGGTGTAGCCAATTATCTCACTCTCGATGCCGATGTATGCCGTGTAATTACCATTTGGATCCTCAAAGTTCGAGGCATCGGCAACGGGGATAGTGGTTACAGCACCATCGATATCCACCGTGAGGCTACTTACCACGGATACCTGAGGCAGTCCAGCATCGATTAGATCATCGGTGGTCACACCTATCTTGGTCATGTAGTTCTCGTGACAGGCGATGCACCAACCGCTCATGCCCCTCTCATAGGCTGGACCAGTACCCACTGGATGTTCTCCCCGACCGTATCTTGCCGTGGTGTAGTTCGGTCTGTAATCCGGATACTGCCTGTGGAGACGGAATCCATGAGTGGGTTGTGGTGTTCCAAACACGGGATCGATTGTGCCCTTCAATGGATATCCAGTTTCACTGGAAATCACATATGGTAGAGGATCGGGGTCTATGGCTGTCACGAAGTCCTGTGACCATCTACCGACTTCGTGGGCGTTGACGATATCCTTCAAGATTCTGTAGTTCGTCGAACCGTGAGGGTCGTGGCAGGAACCACAATCCATCATGATGGCATTCGGTGGTCCGATGATCGTGCCGGCTCCACTTTCACCCCAGGCGGGCCAGGAAGCTCCATTGTACATGTGGAAGGAGGTTGTGGCATTTCCTCTGAAGGAGCTGAAGCCACCACCATTTAGTGCTGCATTTATCACCGAATCCGTTGCACCTCCCGGGGATACGCTGTCAAACATTCCCGATTCGACATCTGTGGCAGCACCGGGGGCAGCGGAACCATGGCAGACGTAGCAGAATTCAAAGAGGAGAGTTGCGGGACCAACAAGCAAGGCTTCACCTGGTCCACGCGGTGTGATTTCCCCTGTGATTCCCCGCTCGAGCCAGGTTATGCCACTGGTAGCGGTGTGTGCTCTATGGCAACCAGCACAAGCATCTGTATCTGCTACATATCCACCGTGGATAGCGAAGTTTGCATATGCTACTGAACCGGTGCAGAGGAAAATTGCTACCACGATTGCAAGGAGTAGACTGAATTTCCTCATCGTCTGGTCACCTCCTTCTTAGCACTCATTTCTCGAGTTATTCGCACCTTTACTTCCCTCCTTTACTCTCAAAAAATTTTGCAAAATTCATTCACCTCCATCTTTTCATAAAATAAATGACGTTAGAAAATTAGTTACATCTATATTGAGATTGCTTCACTCCGTTCGCAATGACAATTAGTAGTTGGTTCAGCAATGACAAGGTAGATTATTGGTGGGAGTTTAGTGGGAATAAACTATTAGACTGGGAAGATATTGTTAGAATAAATCCTTTGCGAGTTACATACCATTTGCAGTGAGGTAGGATTATATTGGATTTTGAAAATAAAAATGCTATCTAGACCCCTAGACAGCATCATTTCATTCTTTTATCCCCTCCCTCCTGCTAAAGCTTAGAGGGCAATAGTTATCAAAATATCAACGACCTTTAGTAATAGATTAAATGAGAATCCTATTCCTTATTCTTCCCCTTTGAATTCCCCTCTTTAAATTTGTGATTCGACAACTTTGTGAAAATTCCTTCTAAAAAATTAAAATTTTTTTAAAATTTTTGGCGCCGTTCAATAGATTGTTGCTAAAATTAGCAAAATAAAGGTAATTTCTATTTCTTCTTCTCGTACTTCTCGATGAATTCTTCGTAGTTGAGATGCTCGATTCCGAGCTCCTTGGCGGCTTCGCGAAGGGGCTCATGCTCCGCTAATATGCGAGATCTAAATAGTCCTCCCCTGGCCATAGCCAGAAGAGCTGCCGATTCTTCATCGTGTTTGAAGCGTTCCTCAAAGCTCTTAGCCAGGTCCACATTATATTTCCCTACCCTTAAGACATCCTCCATCTTGATTTCACCCCTACCAGCGGGCAGCTCTTGCCGATAATCCTTGAACCTCTCATAAGTACTTTCGACCACGTAGACCTTTCTTATCCTCCTTTGTATCAAATCGAGTTTGCGATTCTCCACGATTTTCTCCAAGAAGTCCTCGCGGGTGGGGAACTTTCTTCTTCTAAGCAACCACCACAGTGGCAACAGCAACAGTGGAAGCAGACAGCACCAGGGGAATTTAAATGGTGGTGGCTTGATGGGAACGGCGACCTCAATGGGCCAGGCCCATACCTCAACCCTGCTATTTCCATAGTCCGTCACATAAATCCAGCGTCCCATGGTATCGAGACTCTGTGGGAAATAAAATTGCCCAATTTCTATCCCTAACTCACCGAAGGCACAAAGGGGTGTCCCCTTTCTAGTGAGGACAAGAACATTGTGAGCCATAACATCGACCACATGGATGCGGTTTTTGTAACCAATGTCTATTCCGCGAGGTAATCCTCCCGTGGTGATGAAATACAAGAATTTGCCCTTGGGGCTGAAAACCTGTATGCGTCGATTGTTGCTATCAGCCACGAAAATCTTGCCGGTTTTATCCACGACGATGCCATTCGGGAAGGCGAATTCTCCCGGTTTTTCCCCTTCCCTCAAAGCCTGTCCCGTGGTTCCAAATTCAAGCTTCAAAAACCCATAAGGGTCGAAGACCAAAACCCTATGGATCTTTTGAATATCAGTCACATAGAGATTGCCTTTTCGATCGAAGGTTAAAGCCGTGGGTTGCCAGTCAAATTTTGGATCGTTATTGGGGATGTATTTCCTTATGAATTCACCCCTTGGGGTGAAAATGTAAATTCCCTCAAGCCTTCTATCGGTGACGTAGACATCGCCGCGCTTATCGAAGGCTATGTAAAGGGGTTTCTTGAGCTTGCCTTCCTCCCCCACCTCGCTGAAGGAGAAAAGATACGTTCCCTTTCTGGTAAACACGGAAATGCGACTATTGTACGTGTCAGCAACATAGACCCTTTTAGTCTTGGGGTGAACGGCGACTCCAACGGGCTTTTTCATGGGAGCCTTTGGGGTTCCATCGAAGAGAAAAAGGAACTTGGGGGGAGGAACTACCCTCTCCTCGGGAGCAACGACTCTGGGAATTGGAGCCTCTCTGGTTAAAAGATAATAAACCAGGGCAAAAATGAGGGCAGCCAAGAGGAGGAGAAGAATAATTAATAATATGATCTTCTTTCTCCGCCGTCTTCTCTCTTCTGGAGTTAACTCCCGCGGTTCCCGCGCTTCAGCAGCAGCTTCTTCCGCCAATTACTTCACCTGCATCCTGCATTACTGGATTCTATTTAGGGCTCGTTTAGCTTCTTTGAAATCTTGTCCTTCCTCTTTGGCAACTTCTATAGCCTTTTTATATGCAGCGATGGCTTCGTCCTTCAGCTCCTTTTTCTCGTAAGCGAGACCCATACCATAATGGGCATCGGCGAATTTTGGATCGAATCTCAAACACTGCCGAAATTCGGTGATGGCGTCGTCATAAGCACCCTTCTCTAAAAAGATTCTACCCAAAAAGAAGTGGCTATCAGCATCGGTTCGCCTGATCCCCAAAGCCTTTCTCACATAGATCACAGCATCGTCGTACTTTTTCTGTTTAAAGAGAATTACTCCCTTGTTGTAATAAGCTTGCTCAAGCCATCTGTTCTCCTTGGCAAATCCCGCTTTTTCGTAGAGTCTAATCTCCGTTTCAAACTGCTTTAGGGCTTTATCATAATCGCCCTTTCCCATATAGGCGATGCCCATAAAAACGATTGCCCCCTGATGCTCCTCATCCATCTTCAAAGCCTCCTTGAACTGATCAATGGCTTTATCATACAAACCTCTGGCCAAATAACTCCGTCCCAGTGCCACCCGAGCTTCTATATCCAGTGGATTTTTGCGAACCTGCTCGGCTAACTTTTCACCCCCTTCGTATACCACTGTCTTTTTAGCCATGCGATATCGAGAGGCAAGATAAAAAGCCCCGAAGACGGCTGCGGTAATGAGGATGAGCGCCACCATCACCCAGATAGCTCTATCCAACCATCGCTCCCCCGGGATAAATAGCCTGGCAAATTTCCGTATAGGAATTGCAGGTCTCATATGGTATCTCCTTTCAAAACTGTAAACTATAAGTGGGCAGGCACGAGACCCGCCACTACATCCATCTAATCCCAATAAAATTTTGAATTTATGATTCATTACTCCTGGTAAAATGGGGTTTCGAGGTCTGACCCCGGTTATCGGGGACCGAGGTGGCACTTGTAGCAGAGCTCAGTTCCGCCCCATTTGGCTATGAGTTTGCCCAACCTCACCTTGCCGTGGCAAGAATAACAGAGCTCAAAGCTGAAGCATCCTGTACCCTTTGGGTACTTCCTCTCATGGCACTCCGGGCACCTAAAGGGCTCAGTTTGGGTCATCTCGCAATGGGCTATGTGTACCATGAACGCCTTCCGCTTATCGGGTGGTATTGGCAATCTCCTGACTTCCAAGAACGGTACCCTGTACTCTGGATGACACTTGGTGCAGTTATCTCGAATTAGTATGGCTTTGGCTACCGTGGTGTGATGGCACTCTTGACAAAATTCTCGTTCTTTATGGCACATTCTACAGTTCCCGATGGCATCGGGAGGAGCATCTTTATGCACACCCATCCACGCGAGGGAATGAGGAATTGGGGTCCTATGGCAATCATCGCAATATTTCTGTCTGTGACAGACCACACATCCCTCGACACCAGCCTTCTGTTTGCCGTGCTCAGTTCGCCAGACCTCTGGTTTTTCGGTGTGATCCAAGGGTTTCACGCCCTTCGCAGTGTGACAGGCGTTGCAGAAATTGACATCGTGGCACATGAGACAGGAATCCATGTTTGTTTTGGCATCATCCTTATGCGTCTTGGTGCGAAATCCAATGGTATGTGTGATTGGGACCAAATTGAATTCCCTTGGATGGCAAACACCGCATTCCTCGGGGGCCACCAATCCCTGCTTGCTATGGCGAAGGCTGTGGCAGTTATAACATGAGTCCATGGGTGGTCGAAGGGTTACATCGGGAAGATGGGGAAATTGCGAATGGCAAACCTCACATCTAATTGCCCTTTCAAGGTGCACATCGTGATCGAAGATTAAAGCGGGATTCTTAAACGCATCCAGATCGCGATGGCAAGGAGCACATTTGGCAGAGGTTATGGGTAAACCAAGTTGAATTTCATAACCCCTTGTCACCGCTGGTTCAGGCAAGATGGTCTCGTAGGTATAAGTTTCAGCTGGAAGAGGACGGATACCCCTTTTAGCGTGACATCCCTCACAAGAACTTGCACTATGGCACATCATGCAACGGCGAAAGTTGGGTTCATTCTTATGGGTCGATGCCCGCCACTGGGGTGTATGAAATGCGGGTACTAAATTGAACCACCCTGGATGGCAAACGCGGCAGTCCTTCTTGCCTATTAGACCTCGACGAGAATGTCGAAGACCATGGCAACTATAGCACGATTCCATGGTGGACTTGATCGTTTTCCAAGGCTGATGTGGAAACTCAATGTGGCAGCCTTGGCATTCCACAAGGAGATGATAGGCGTGCTTGAAAATTATATTTGGATTCTTAAAGGCATCGAAATCACGATGACAGGGAGTACACTTGGATGCATAAACTGGGGAGCTGGTATCCATCAATGGAACTACGGTTGGGACCTGACTCCAAGCTGGAAAAATCACAAAAAATGCCACTAATATGCTCAAGGAGGCCAAAAATGCTATAAAAGCCAAAATTTTAAAGTGCTTTGAAATTATCCTCAAGATATCAAGGACCTCCCTTGCTCCAAATCCAATAATATTCTAATATTCCCCTTCGTGCCTCGACATAGCTCTGCTATTCTCCAATGAATGCACGCTTGGCAAAAGAGATAACAGCATAAATTATCTTTAACACCAGATTTTGCTCTCTAACCTCGGTATCCTTATGAATCATCCGAGCGTAGCCCGCAAAGCTTTCATTTGATCCCTTGTGACATATTCCACAGGTCTTAGCGATATTCTTCCCAGATACCTTCGCTACATCCGATTCAGTTGGCTGAACATCGTGGGCACCATGGCAATCCCAACAGGTTGGAGCATCAACTGCTCCCACCTTATAGGCTCTCCCATGGTAGTAGTCATTGTAACTCTCGTAACCATCCTTATGACACCCACCGCAAGACTCCTTGCATCCAGCACGGAACTTTAATCGCTGTTCCTCCACCCTCAAACTGCGGATGTCGTGTGATCCGTGACACTCACCGCAGGTTGCTCCCTTCTTCGGATCTCCCGCCAAAGCAAGTTTCCCATGAATGCTCTCCCTATAAACTTTGTACTGCTTATCATGACATCTTATACACGCCAAGCCAGCCACTCGTTGATATTCTTCAGCTGTAGGAACAGGATGAACTTCGTAAGTAAAATCGCGGTGACAGCTCGTGCAAAGAATATCCCTATGGGGAGATTTTTCAAACTCCGCGGGACTGACATATAAGGAAATCCTTTTGCCATCAACGATCTTTGCAAGATGTTTATCAGAGTGGCATACCAAACAACCAGAGCGACCCCTCACACCCAGAGTAAAAGGTATGGGAGCCTCAGCGGCGGGTAATTTTGCCTCGGGCTCCTTCAACGTAACCACCATTTGCAGAGCTGTTTTTCGTGCTGGTGTACAAGAGGTACAAAATACGGTCACTATGAGTAAAGATAACAGAACGAAAATAAACTTATAACCGTTGCAAGAAAATTTCTCTTTCAAATTTTCACTCCTCTCTACTCAACCTCGTGATGTTCACTTTTTATCTCATGCCCCTTTATCTCGTGTCCCTTTAAGTGACCTTCCATATGCCCATGCTCCGCGTGGGGTACATGTTCTACATGGGTTATGGGCACTATACCGAAGAAATCCAGGAAACTAGTCAAGCCCTCAGTGACCGAGAGATAGACATGAATCAAGGTAAACATTATGAGCAACATACACAGGCAATAATGAATAACCCTCGTCCAAGCGAGAGCCGTGGCCTCTCCCACAAAGGGTGTGGCCCAGAAAAGCAAAGGAGTGGGGAATAACATCGCAAATCCGGTGTAGACCATGAAGGCCAATGGTATTGGGAATAGAATTAAATAGGTCATCTTCTGCAAAGGATTGTACTTGGCGAGATGGGGTTTCTCGGATTTGATAAAGAGATAGTACATGAGAACGGCGGGCATGGCTTTGATCTCATGCCACCTGAGGATGAATTCATTCTTGTCCACATTGAATGCGTAAACCACACGGGAGACGAAATTGATGGTGACTATCACCCCACAAGTGTAGTGCAGATATCTCATGGCATCCCGCAGTCCGTAAACGAAGGGAAAGCGGATATACAATCCGGAAAGTGCGAGACAGATCATCCCCACTACATGGATGCCGTGCATGATTTTTGGTGTAGGGGGAATTACCTCTTCATGGGGTGGCCATTCCCATTTAACGAATCTTTTGTAGGCTCTACCCGTCAGCCAATTCCCAGCGAAGTGAATTACATACCAGAAAAGGAACATGATTAAAAGTAGAGCAAACCAAATTACATCCAGCCAAACATTGATTTCGGGTAAATATTTTGAAATTTTTAACACCTCCTAATCATTTATTCCCAATTATTGATTGGAAAAGACTTGTGAATTTTTTCTCTTATTATTTTAATATAACAACTTAAATTCCGAAAGGTTCTGTCATTAAAATAAAATTTTTTGCAGCCTAAAATATTCGCCATAAGAGCATAAAATCCTTCTTCCCCACTGATAAAAGACATGTTTAAAATACATAGTCGGGCAAAAGCCGACTATGTTACCCTAAATCTTGGTGGATTCGTTGATGGGATACTCCACGCTCTTCAATTCTTGGGCTCTATCGTCTTTATCTCTTCGGCTACCTTTTTAAAATCTTTTTTTATCTCTTCTACCTCATGAAATTCTTTCTTAACCTGTTTCTCAAGATCCTGTGATGCTTTCTGAAATTCCCTTATTGCTCTACCAATAGCCTTGGCTATATCGGGCAGCTTGCTCGGACCAAAGATGATCAAAGCAATGATCATAATAACTATAAGTTCCGGGACACCTAATCCAAACACTTCAAACCTCCTTGATTAATCCGGGGTCAGACCTCCCCACCTACTTCTACCTGCATCAATGAAATTTAATTTTAAGTTTCTTTCTTTAATTCCTCGATATCTTTTTCCACTTCCTTTAATTCTTCCTCCAATTCTCTCTTATAATCCTCAAGGGCACGCAAATATTCCTCTTTGCCCGGGAAATGTCGTGGTGCATGGAAGTAAAAACCAAAATAGGGAAATCCGAAACCAAACTCGCAGAATCTATGAAATCTACGCCTCATCGGCTGTACCTCCTAAACTCCGGCAAGAAAATGCCTATAACTAATTATAGCACCCTATAGCACTGGCAACTATCAAAGGGAAAGTAGACCTATAAGCCGGGTTCTGTCGAGGATGGTCATCTATCTAGACCCGATGTTGCCATCGAGCTCAAGCGGTCTACCCGAGAGTCCAACGTGGCGGGCCACCACATCCTCTCCTATTTGACCTTGCTCCGAGTGGGGTTTACCAAGCTCCCGATTCACCTCGGGACTGGTGGTCTTTTACACCACCGTTTCAGCTTTTGCCATTTGGATTCGGGGTCAGACCCAGACCAAATGACAGTTTTCTTTTCTGTGGCACTTTCCATCCCTCATGGGACCTGGGCGTTACCCAGCACCCTACCCTGTGGAGCCCGGACTTTCCTCCCCCATTAGTTGAAGTTTTGTTAGTTGGTAGTCGGGAGTTAGACATTTATGCTTTTTCGCTCCCAACTACCGACTCCTCACTACCAACTATGGGGGCGACCACCCGGTCTACTTCCCCACTTAAATTTATCAGATGACCTGCCCAAAGTCAACCTGGATATTTGAAGGGGATGAGGGATGAGTCTAGAGTCCTCCTTATCCTTCTGCAAATTGTCAGGGAGTCTTTCGCCAAACGATCGAATCTCTGTAACTTTGTATTTTCCTCTCTAGACTTCTCCCTCCAAATATCGGTTTTAGAACAGTTTTTCTTGCATTTGCCCAAGGATTTGTTTGCTCCATCTTTTATAGTCTTCAAGCCTCCAGTCTTTCCTACTTTCCTCCCTCCCCATGGCTAAATCATCTATGCCGCATCTCGCTTCAACACATGTAAGACAGGCTCCTGAACAATTTGTCGCCGGTTCAAATTTTTCTCCCTTCCGGATGTAAATCGGGATATCGATCCCCTCACAGTTCACAGAGGTCATAAAATCTTTATTCAAACCAATGGGTCTTCCATCCACCAATTGATATTCCATGCATAAAGCAAAGGTTAGACCGTGCTCACTGCACAACTCCCCGACCTTGGAAAACAGCTCTCTCCGATAGTTTATGCCGGCATTTAAATAACCATCGATTTCCTCCGTATACAACCGAGGATATTCTCCCCTAACCTTCGGATTGATTGCCGATAGTTCCTCCACGATTTCTTTCTTTATCTTCCACGGGATATCCATACAACTGGTGACGATATGCTTAGCACCGGCGGAAGCTGATCGAGAAACGAGTTGGGACAGGTTCTCTTCATCATCTGTGATGAGAGGGATGATGGGATCCATTCTGCAAACTACGTAGACGCCGGATTCAGCCAGCCTTTTCAGGTTATCGAATAGCTGATCGGTGGTTGCGCCCCCTGGCACCAAACGCCTTCTTAAATCCTCATCAATGGTTAATATACTCACCTGCCCAAAGGAATGACTTTGTCTTCGAATTAGATCAATGACTTCATCACTAACCGCTCCCTTGGTGATGAATTCTATGGGGATGTTACGCTCTGTGAAGACCTTTATAACCTTTTCAGAGAGGCGATACTTCTCATTTATGGGCTGAAAGGGATCAGTAACGGGACTGAGATATCCGGTGCTGGCTATATTAAGACCATCGAGTTGGCGTGCAACATTCCCGGCAAAATCCTTAAAAACACTGACTACATGATACCTGCGGAAAACTTGAAAGTATCCCCAGAAAGCGTGGGCATAACAAAAGAGGCAATTGTGAGTACAGCCATTATACGGATTTACGAGCATTCTTTCAGCGGTGCACTCCCTCTTCCCAGGCCACCAACCATGTAATTCCTTCCTGGAACCCTCCACCACGATGTGAGGAACTGGCTCTTTTATGACATCAAAAGTTAAAGTCCTAGCTCCAAATTCTACCTTCACTTGAGAAGGAATTCTCTCATGTGCGCATCTATATCCCATAGGAATTCGTCCTTCATTCCTGCGTTTCGAGTTGCGGATTTTGGGTTTCAACATTCGACCCCCGTCCTTCGACCAAGTTTATATCTTTATCTTTTCCTAGATTTGGAAACTTCTCCCAAAATACTCTCAGCATAAGCTGCGATATCGGCTATGCTGACTATGCCCACAACCCTTTGACCATCAACTATCGGCAAACGCCTCACCTCATATTTGGTCATGAGCTTAGCCGCGTCTAGAATGTCCGTTTGAGGAATGGCAGTGACAATTTCCCTGGTCATGCAATCCCTTACTTTGCAATCCTTGGGGTCTACACCCTCTCCGACCACCCTCGTTGCGATATCGCGATCCGTGAGCATCCCAACGAGCTTTCCATCTTCAAGAACTATAAGACATCCCACATTCTCTTCACCCATCCTCTTAGCAGCCTCAATCACCGGTGAATCGGGACCGATGGATACCACCCTCCTAGTCATCATATCCCCAAGCCACATTTATAACCCCTCCTTTCGCTGCTCGTTTCTCGACACTCATTTTCCCCTGCATATCATCCTATTGGTATCGAGGGACGAGTGCCGAGGGTCGAATTTATTTCCAAATATCGAATCCCGCTTTCTCTAATCTTATGAGGGAAGTATCGTAGGGATCGCAGGTTTCCTCCTCTAAATAATCCCAATAATCCACATCCCTCAAGTTTTTAAACATCTCCCTGCGCTCTGAGATGGGCATAAGTCTCGGATCGCTCATACTAGCTACATGGAAACTCACGCCGGCTCGCTTAAGATTTTTAATCGCTTGAAAGGGGAGCTTGTAGTAATCGCCGATTGCTCCGGTCCTTCTCTGAAACCCTTCCGCCGTTCCCGCTTTAAGGGATATCCTCACATAGATGTTGGGATATTTCTTCAAAGCCTTTGCATAACTGGGATCATGACCCAGAAGTATCCCATTACTTTCGAGGATAAACAGAAAATCGACGGAGGTCACTAAATCCAAAACCTTAAGCAGATGTGTTCGACACAGGGTGGGTTCTCCCCCGGAAATCCTTAAGCTTTTAACCTTGCTCTTTCTGGCATTTGAGACCAAGTTTTCGAAAACTTCCTCTGGAGTATAAAACTCACCATATTCCTCAGGAAAATCCCTGGAGAAGCTAACCCAACAAAAAACACATCTCAGGCAACACCCCACGGTGTAAGCCGTGGATATTCCCCGGTAAACCCCAGTGCAATAAAAAGCGGTATATTTACGAGAGGAATTGTGTCCTACAATTCCCTCAGTCCTTTTGGCAAGCTCCAGGGGATCAAAGGGCTTAAATCCTTTGGTTACATATCGCGGGTATTCCTCCATCCCACTGCTCCCATAAAATTTCGAATTTACGATTTATCTTTCCTAGTAAAGATGGGTTTCGAGGTCTGACCCTTGCAATACCTGCAATGTTTTTTCGCTGGACATTCTTCATGCTTCCCTTTGCGGCAATAATCCTTGCCCAACCTTACTAGAGCCGCTTCGAAATCCGAGAATTTGAACTTAGAAAGCTTAGCCTCCTCCCAAGTGCCTTTAAGACACCTAAGGATTCTTGCCCTCTCAGCTTCATCCTTGCCAAGAAATTTGGTAAAACCTAAATTTCTTGCAGCCAATATCGCTAAATCTTGCGGTAAGGGGTCGGCTTTCTCCCATATCTCCCTCAATTCACGCAAGAAGATATCGATGGTCACCGGTCCAACGCCTTTAAATTCTCTTAAGCTTTTCTCAAGATATCGAGGATCTTTCGCCCTTTCATGCAGCATATTTAAATTGCCTTGATACTTCTCATTGAGCATCTTCGCTATATCCAGAAGTTTTGTAGCCGTCTTAAAGTCGTAGCGGACGTATCCTCCATCATCCAAAATTTGCACCAGCCCATCCCAGCCCGTTTCCAAAATGGCATCCGGGGTTAAAACTTTCCTTCTTTCAAACTCCCGATAGGTGTTAAAGACAATTCCTTCCCCAATTCGCGTCCCAAAGAGTATGGAAGCCAGAAACCATTTAAAAATCTCCCCTGAATCCTTGCTCTCCAAATTTATCCTAAATACACTGGAAAACCTCCCACCTACTTCCCTTATTAGTTTCTCAATAACATCGCTCACTAGGGTCAGACCTCCTGCCTCCTGGGGTCAGGTCTTGACATTTGACACAAATTTGCTTTCTGTCATTGCAAGCGAGCAATCTCGTGAGTTTATTGATTGTAACCTTGAGATTGCTTCGTCGCCTTGTTCCTCGCAATGACAACTTGCCTGTATGGGTCCGCCACATTTTGTTTTGGGCGGGCACGGAGTCCCGCCCCTACATATTTAACAGACCTAAAGGTCTGTTTCTACGGAATCTATCTGGATTTCTACGTGGATTTGGAGATCATGCTCTCAGAGGTGTATTCTCCCACAATTGGGATGTGCCAACCACAATTGGAACACTTCTTGTCCGCAGTGATCTTGTACTCCACAATCGTGTAAGCGAGTCTTCTTATGAGTAATTTCCCACAACTGGGGCAATAAGTATCCTCATGCTTGTGGCCTGCAACATTACCCAAATAGGGAAAGAGCACACCGGCCCTTACGGCCATCTGGTAAGCGGCTTCTAAAGTTTTCACACTGGTGGGTGGATTATCAAACTTGTACGCTGGATAATACCGGGTAAAGTGGAGGGGGGTCTCTCTTCCCACCTCTCGTAAATGTCTTTCTATGACCCACCTCAGACATTCCTGCGAATCGTTTACCCCCGTGATCACCAAATTCACCACTTCCACATGGAGTCCCATTTTCTTGGCTTCCTTGGCGTTTCTCCAAACGATTTCGACATCGAGATTTCCGCAGTATTCACGGTAAACTCTGGCATCTCCTTTGAGATCGATTTTTATCGCATCCATGCCCGATTCAAACAGCATATGCATCGCTTCCAAACTCAAGTAGCCATTGGAAACGTAGCAGTTGTATAGACCCATCCCCCTGGAAATTTTGAATACGTCACAAGAGTATTCAAAGAGCAAAGTGGGTTCGTTGAAACTGACGCATATTCCTTTATCTCCATGATTCAAAGCCATTTCCACCATTGTTTCAGGAGAAATGTAGCGAGCCGAAGCTAATTGAGGTTTCCCTCTTGACAGGGAGAAGTTTTGACACCATGGGCAGCGGAAATTGCAAGACCACGTGGAGAAGGTGAAAGCAGTCGACCCGGGCCAGTAATGAAAAAAGGGCTTGATTTCTATCGGTCTACTCTCCGCCCCACTTATATCTCCATAGACCAAGGTATAAAGGGTCCCATCCAGATTCATTCTCGTCTTGCAGAAACCCTTCCCGCGGGGAGCGATCAAACACCTTCTTTCACATAAATGGCATCTAACTTTTTGAGCGGATAGCTTTTCGTAAAGTCTCGCTTCACGCACCGTGGGATATTGAAGCATCTCGTCCTCAAGGGACGAGGGTCGAGGTGGCTTCCTCACTTCCTCACTTCCCTCTAAACATCAACAGGTGGTATGAATTAGAGCATTTACCCTCTTAGTTTTAGAAAGTCTATTAAACTCCTCAATCGCCTCTGGGGTCTCAAGTGCAATTAGTTCTATCCCCGCCTTTTCAACTCTCTCCCGCACCTTATTGCTCACCCTCAAAAGACCAGATTGACCCGTCCCAATGATTATCGCCTGAGGATTGCCTCGCAACAACTTTTCCACTTCCCAATCGCCTATGGCATGGCTTGTGCCCAAAACATTCCGAAGTAAATTTCTATCCCTCGGTGTCACCCTCCCTCCGGCTATTAGAACATCGCCGTAACTTATCCCGTCGATTATAACCTCTCCGAAGCTAGTGGAATCGAATTTTATCATCCCAAAGCCCCCTTCTAAGACTATTTTAATTCATCCTGTTGAAAGAAAAAAACTGCAGCTAAAATGGGTAATTTTTAAAAAGAAATTTTAATAAATTTTCTTCAAATTTTCTTGACATCGTCTTCAATTTTGAGATAGGATGGATTCGGTCCCAAGAAGTCCTATAGAGGCTGAAAAGCAATTCCATTAGGACTCCAGGGCAAGCTAGTCGAGAGACTATCAGGGGATGCTAGGAGGACGAATGGAAGAGTGAGTAAGTCGCTTAGAGATTTCTTGGGACCAACTTTTAACCCCCCACGGTTAATAGAGGCAGGGTCTCGAAAACCCACTGGGGGGTTTGAAAGAAAAATATCAGGACCCATGACTTTCCCCATAACTAATGCAAGCATCCTCTGATTCCCAGACACTCACCTTTTTCAAGTGTATTCCATCGGGAAATGTTGCTTTAAGTTGATCAAAAAGATATCGAGTCAAATTTTCTCCAGTGGGGGAGAGCTCATCGAAAGGGTGTACTTCGTTTAAATACTTGTGGTCAAATTTTGAAAGAACTTCATCCACCTGAGATTTAAGTTTCCTAAAATCGTAAAGTAATTCTATGTCATTTAGTTCCTCGCCCTCAATTACAACTTCCACACGCCAGGTATGCCCATGAAGACCCGCACAATTGCCTGGATAACCTCGCAAGCTATGTGCCGCATCGAAATGTGTTTTGATTAAAAGCTCATACATTTAAATCACCTTAAATATTCGTCAATTGCTTTGTTCGCAAGCTTATCCGCCCCTGCATTTTCCTCCCTAGGAACATGATAAACTTCAACCCTCTTGTACGCTCTTAAAAAGCATTTTGCCTTGTCAAAGAGGGATTTTAAAGTCGGATTTTTCACCTTATAGGTTCCCTCAAGTTGCCGCACTAAAAGTTCGCTATCGGAATGAATCTGTATGGACTCCGCCCGCCCGTACGGGCGGGCAAGCTCTAAAGCTCGGAGGAGCGCTGAATATTCCGCAACATTATTGGTGGTTTCTCCAATATACTCACTCAGCTCGCAGAGCTTTAAGCCCCGTTCATCGAAGATGATTCCTCCAATTCCAGCAGGACCAGGGTTGCCACGTGCAGCCCCATCGACGTGCAAAATCAACCTGCGCCTGCCTTTGCCTCTCATCTTACCAATATCCTTCTGCAGTGGGGACACAGCCATAATTTATCCGAACGTAACATTTTATCCACCTCTTCGGCGGGGAGCTCAACATAACACCCTTGGCAAATTCCCTCTTCTATACTCACTACGGCGAGACCGTGCTTTTCTCCTCGTATTTCATCATATAGAGCAAGGAGATTTTGAGGGATTTGGAGAACGATTTTCTTCCTCTTCGAATCGAGCTCCTCCAGCTCTCCTTTGATTTCATCCACGACTTTGTGGTAGGCTTCCTCCGCTTCCTTGGTGGTTTGCTCCAAACTCGCGACTCTCCAGGAGAGCTCATCGACTTCTGAGGCAAGAGCCTCCACCACGTCCAACTGCTCCAATAATTCCGTTTCCATCTCATCCCTCCGCCTTTGAAGCATGTTCACTTCCCGCTGAATGCTTGCAAGTTCCTTAGGACTCTTCACCGCCCCGCTATACAGCTTCTTTTCTTCCCCTTCTATCTTTAGAGATAATAATTCCAGCTCTCCTTCCAGCTTCTTTTGCTTCCTCTCCTCATCCATCAGCAGCTTTTGCTTCGCGGGAAGGATATCTTTCACCACCTGTAACTCTCTCTTTAAATCGTTATATCTCTCCCTCTCGGGAAGATTCACCTCCCTCTCTCCAAGCTCATCCATGCGGGAATCGATCCTTTGAAGTTCGGCTAAAAATTCGAATTCTTTCATATCACAATTCCTGCTAATTAGCGGAAAGACTTCAAAAATTGATTGATTTAATATTAGCACAAAGGTATCTGGTCAAAAGAAAAGGGTGGTTCATCTCCACCCTTAGCGGGGAACAAGCCCAAAATTTTTGCGGCCGTAGGCCGCGCTACACAAAATTATCTATGCGATAAACAGACACCTACCACTTATCACCTACGCGGTGATAATTGGTTATGGAGATGAGCCCCCGCGCTACAGTAAATTTAAATGATGGGGTCTTTTTAGAGGATCATTTCGCCCGGATACTGATCGCTGATTTCCGGTCCTTGACGTAAGCGCAAAGAGCGCATACTGTTGCCAATTGCTCCTCGTTATAAGTCCGTTGTCAACCAAAATTTTTCCCAGAGGTTTCCCGCTCTCCTTCTGAGATTGCAGAGCTTGATTGAGTTGCTCCTCCGTGATGAGATTAGCGCGAATAAGAATTTCACCGATTTTCTCATGCGACCAAACCATTTTCATCCCCATACAGCTTATCGTCAAAAGCTGAATGGGGCTTTAAAAGTTGAAAGGGGCTTTACCTTCCGCCCATGAGTTCGGGTAAATCTAAAACCAGGAGCTTCAAATTCAAAATTTAAAACTCAAAATGAAAAATGACAATGTAAAATGTATTATTAACGAGTTAGGTTGACTTGTTAATAGTCCAAATGTATTATTAACGAGTTAGGTTAACACTTTGCCCTTTGACAAACGCAGGACA
>JASEGB010000005.1:0-35858 GCA_030018275.1 Actinomycetota bacterium
AATCAAACTCCTTTAAGGGGGTTTGGACTTGACAAAGTTAGTCTTTTCATAGATGAAAAGTGAAGAATACTCCCACTAGTTGCCGGTCACTAAAAAATATTTTAAATATAGCACTTATCATAGGAGCGGGTTTATTACTCTATAGTGTATTGGTTTTTATTACACCTTCGGTCCAAGATTTTTTTATCCCCTTTATCGTTGGTCTCTTCGTGGGGTTGTTCGTTAAAGATTTGGGGAAGGGAACACTTTTAGGGTTCACAACTGCTTTTATTGGATGTTTTTTGTTTGAATATACACCTACCTTATTTTACCTCTCATTCATTCCTAAAATCGGTCCCTCTCTCATTCAGGGCTTGATTGCCATATTAGGTAGTGCATTCTCTGTAAAACTTTGTATGGCTGGAAGGCGAAAATTCGTTCTTTATTCATTATTGATTTTCATTCTTTTATCCTTCGTTGTGAATGCTACCATCTTTAATACCTTTGTACTCAAGAGGGTCTCCTTTGAGCCTGCCCCTGAAGGATACGCCTTCGATGGATTCCTTTACCTCAAGACTTTTTACCTTATGAAAAGAGGGCATGGCTACTATCGAGCCTTCGGGATGGCTTTCGATCAAGATCAAAGGTTAACTGGTACTCCTCCAGCCATTTTTGGTTGGCGATTACCGACAATTTTCTGGATTTGGTCAACTCTTTTGCCCGCCAATGGTACCTATCTCAATTATCATAAGCAGTTCGAAAGCGCCCTTTTTGCTCTTCTAGCCGTTTTGACCAGGGAGCTGATGATATTTGTTCCCGTAGCTGGTTTATTGGCTAGTGTCTCATCGAGGGACAGGAAGAGGATAATTATCTGGGTTTTACCTTTGGTGTGCTTCTCAATTTTCTTCATGTTCCATTATTTTTCGGTAAAACCTAAGTTGGTGCACACGCCCTTCAATTTATCTGCGTGGTTGCATGGAGGCTTAGGATTCGTCAAATCCACTCTTGGTTTCGGTTTGAACTTTTTTGCAAAAGGGGAAATGCTCAAATTCCTTCTTCTTTTCTTGGCTCTATTCGGTGTCTTAACGCTTCCAAGAAGAGTCGAGAAGATTTTTATGGCTTTGCCTATTGCTCCCCGTATTTATATTCTTTATCGTGGGTGGTCCCTGGAGAGATTATTGGGGAATTATTATTTATATGCCATTCATTCTCATTTATACCCCGATGTTCTTTGGAAATCTCTCCCGATATCTTTTATTCAATCCAAAAGTCCATTCCAGTAATGAGGGGGGATGTTCAAATTAAAATTTTGGTGACTGGTGGGGCGGGTTTCATAGGTTCGTATGTTGTCGACGCTTATTTAGCCCAGGGACATGAGGTTATCGTTCTGGATGATCTTTCCACTGGTAAGAAGGAAAATTTAAATCCATCCGCCAAATTTTATGAGATGGATATTCAGGATGAGAATTTAATCGATGTTTTTGAAAGGGAGCAACCGGAAGTGGTTAATCATCATGCAGCTCAAATTGATGTCCGAAAGTCGGTGACAGATCCGAAATTCGATGCTCGAGCAAATATCTTGGGGACGATCAATGTTCTTGAGGCCTGTGTGAAATGCAAGGTGAAAAAGATTATTTTCGCTTCATCGGGTGGCGCTGTCTACGGTGAACCTCAATATCTCCCTGTCGATGAGGTACATCCCAAAAAACCCATCTCCCCCTACGGAGTGAGCAAGCTTTCCGGCGAATTTTATATTCAGGCTTACCACGACGTCCATGGGCTTAAATTTACAATCTTACGTTACGGGAATGTCTATGGACCGCGCCAGGATCCACTTGGAGAGGCGGGCGTTATCGCCATCTTTTGTTCTCAGATGCTTGAAGGCACGCCTCCCAAAATCTTTGGCACGGGTGATCAGCTCAGGGATTACGTATATGTCGAGGATGTAGTCGAGGCCAACATCATTGCACTATCGGGGGGAGATAATGTGGCGGTAAACATTGGGACGGGAATTGGGACTTCGGTCAATGAACTTTTCAAGAACTTAAGTAGCATTATTGGTTTTGCCCAAGATCCAATATATTGCCCTCCCCGACCCGGCGAGCTGGATAAGATATTTCTTGCGCCGGACCTGGCTCGAAAGGAACTCGGTTGGGAACCAACCACGGATATTATGAAAGGTCTGGTGCTTACGATGGATTATTTCAAGAATAGAATTAAAGTTCGACGAGACTAGGGCATTATCCCTCTTTAAGGAATCCATCCAAAAAATTTTCTCAGTCTCATTTACGGAGAGAAGTTCTTTGAGCCTTTCTCTTTGACAACTTTTGGATTTCCATTTCTTACCCTTCAATCATTCTGGTGGACTGCACCCAGGGCAGACAAACCCCCTTCTTTCTCTAGCAAGATAAATTGTAGTGCTTCCTCCAACAGTATCTACTTTCTCTGGATACACCTGTGGAAGATTAAGCCAGTTTGCTATAATATCTATAGACATCTATTAGCCTCCTTCTCTAAAGATTCTTTTCGTTGCCCTTTAGATTCTAGGAGACTTTTAGATGTCTTTTAAATTTTCAAGGTACCTTAGTGGGATCTACCCACTATTTTTGGAGAAGAGCCTTTAAATTCTAAACAAATCTTTAAGTTTTATCCCTGCCTGGCTCTTTTTGCTCCTAGCCGAATAAAAATAAGGAATAGAAAATGGCTAAACTAAAGGTTTTGACGGTCTTTGGCACGAGACCAGAAGCCATCAAACTCACCTTAGTTTATTAACTTCCAAACTAGGCCGCCACGAGAATTCTGTTATATTTATACAGAAAATGGAGTTTGCCCCTTGTTCTGTTGTTTTGTTACAGAAAAAATGGTAAGCTATCACCGAACAGAGAAATTTTACCTCAATAAATTAAAAGGAACGGAATTTTTAAATGAAAGCTGATGCACATTTGGCAAAGGCTAGAGAAATTCAGGCAAGTATCAATGTTCTTAAAATGAATGGAGCTGAACAACATGTTGTGAGCATTGTGGAAATGGTTTACGGCGTGGCCCAACATCTTATCTCCTACGGGATGGAGCAAAAATATGGCAAGCATTTAGATAGTCATGTGGGGTTACCTCGAGAGCTGCGGCTTTTGGATGAAGATGAAATTGCCCAAAAATTTGAGCGCTTGGATACTCTTCGGTATGGTCGGTGGTACGGTAAGCAAGGAAATGGCAAGATAGTCAAGGAATGTCTAAAGCTTCTTTCGGATATTGAAAGGTGGGCTATAAAGTGATTCCTGAAGCTTTCCGGCCAGTAATTATAGACTTTGTTTCGGAAGCGGAAAATATTCCACACTTAATTTGTGCTGTTCTCTTCGGCTCTGTTCTTACAGGAGAGATCTCCAAGAAGAGTGACATTGATATCCTTCTCCTTTTCGATACAGACCATGACCCTGCAATTGGGAAGGAAGCTGAGCTTTCACACCAAATAGCCTCCAAAATCTTGAAAAAATATGACTTTCCAAACTCATTCTCTTTTGTGTTTGTTAATATCAGTGATATTTCGGAGACAGATAGTACCTTCCTTTGGGAGGTAGCCCGAAGCGGCATCATTATTTGGGCTCCTGCCAGAATGGAATTACTGCGAACTCCCCATGCAGGTTTGGAACCTCAAGTGCTTGTTTTATATTCAATGAAGGGACTTAAAAGTAAGGACAAAGTGGCTTTGAATCGAGCCTTGTTTGGGTACAGAGTAGAAAAAACCATAAAAGAGAGAAAATATATAAGTCAAAGAGAGGGAATAGTCTCCAAAAAAGGGAGAAAATTAGGACCAGGCGCGGTGCTCCTGCCGGCGCAGGCTTTGGAGGAAATCATCAAATTACTTAAGGCCCGCAGGGCTCAGTTTTCTTACATAAAACTGTGGATTTAAGTTCTGTTACAAAAAGACAGAAACCAAGAAATTTACTATTTTCTGTTTTATAGTAACAGAAAGGAAGGCTTTCTGGCGTATAAGGCGGAATGGGAAATTAGGAACTAGTAAACTAGAGTTTGTAAAAATGCGAGATTTCAAACTCAGGTAATAATTTGCCTATAAATTTTTGGGAGAGAAAATGGCTAAACTAAAGGTTTTGACGGTCTTTGGCACTAGACCAGAAGCCATAAAACTTGCACCGGTGATCCCCCATACTATGACCTTGACATCATGCAACCCGAGCAAGAATTATTTGATATCGCTACAAAATCGCTTGCTGGTCTAAAGCAATCTTGCAGACCTTTTTGTATTTCCCTCGTTGTATGAAGGTTTTGGGCTTCCTCCCCTTGAAGCAATGGCTTGTGGTACACCTGTCGTCGCTTCAAACACATCAGCTTTACCTGAAGCAATAGGAGATGCAGGCATAATGGTAAATCCAAAGGACACAGAGGCACTAGCTCAAGCTATGATTAGAGTTCTCTCAGATCAGACCCTTCAGAAAGAAATGGTTTCAAAAGGACTTGAGAGAGTGAAAATATTTTCCTGGGAAAAGACAGCCAAGGAAACTCTTAAAGTTTACGAAGAGTCCTGTAAGAGTTGATTAGATATGAGAATAGGGATTGATGTATCGCCAGCGGTGCATCAACAAGCAGGGGTAGGTAGATACACTCAAGAGCTGGTAAAACATCTTTTAAAAATAGATAATGAGAATGAATACGTACTTTTCTACTACTATTCTGGAAAAGACCCCAGACCTTTCGCTGAATTTCCTAACGTTCGGCTCAGGCCCAAGTGCATCCCGGGAAGAGCTATAAGGCTAGGGTTCTTCGCTTTACATAAACTTCATCTAAATGCAAACTTCCTTATAGGAGATGTAGACATTTTTCACTCGCCAGATTGTGTTTTGCCCCCCTTAAGCTTTAAATCTATTCTAACTATCCATGACTTAACCTTTCTCCTATATCCCCAGTATTATACTTGGCTAAATCGAACTCATCTTAACACTATGACTCCTCTTTCTGCCAAAAAGGCACTTAAAATCACCGCCGATTCTAAAAACACTAAACGAGATGCCATCAACTTACTTAAGGTACCCAGTTCAAAGGTGGAGACAGTGTACCCAGGAATAGATGAAAGATTTAAACCTGCAAAAGATAAGAAATTAAGGGCTTTCAAGCTCAAGTATCAACTCCCCGATAAATATATACTTTTTGTGGGGACTCTCGAACCTAGAAAGAATGTTATTACGCTAATTGATGCGTTCTATAAATTGAAAGAATCAGAAAGTTTCAAATACAAATTGGTGATCACTGGCAGAAAGGGATGGCTATATAAAAATATTTTTCGAGAAATACACAAGCTTAATATGTCAAATAAAGTTAAATTTACTGACTTCATCCCAGACGAAGAGCTGCCTACTCTCTACAGCGGTGGAGATTTATTTGTCTATCCTTCTCTCTACGAGGGATTTGGTCTTCCTCCCTTGGAGGCAATGGCTTGTGGTACCCCAGTTATCACATCAGATACATCGTCTCTCCCTGAAGTGATAGGAGATGCAGGAATTCTCATTAACCCCGAAGATACGCAGGAACTCGCCAATCGAATGAGGAAAGTGCTCACTGACTCAGAACTACGTAAGGAGTTATCCCGAAAAGGATTGGAACGAGCAAAGCAATTTTCCTGGGAGAAAACAGCTCGCCAGACTCTTGATTTATACAGAGAAGTCGCCGAGGAGAAGATATGAAAATAGGAATAGATGCTCGGATGATAGATTGGGCTGGGGTAGGGAAATATACCTTAAACCTTCTAAAATCCCTGGCTCAACTAGATTCAGAGAACGAATACATTATTTTCTCTAATCAAGAAAGCGAAGAGCTTATCCCAGAAGCTCCTAACTTTCATAAAAAAGGGTAAATATCCCTCTTACCTCACCACTTTACTAACCCTTTTGGATAAGAAAACTTTCTAATGAGGTGAACTGGTTAATAGGTGACTGGAAACAAGTAAATGGTAGGGGAGCAGGATGTCGGATGAGAGACGTCGATGTCCAAAGTCCAAAGTCTAATAGAAAATGTAATCTTTTTCTGTAATACATTGAATTGTAATACATTTTATCGTAATATTTATAGCTGAGGTGATAGAAATGGAGAAAACACTACCTATTTCACTTGCTCGTCCTCAATTAACTCGGTTAATTGCAGAACTTGAGAAAGGCGGTGAACCTATTAAAATCACTCATCGAGGAAGGGTAGAAGCAGTTCTCATTGGTGCTGAAGACTATGATAGCTTGATAGAAACGCTTGAGATTTTGAGTGACCCTGAGGCAATGGAAGCTATTAAGGAAAGTGAAAAAGACATAAAAGCTGGGCGGCTTCATCCCCACAAAGAAGTTTTCAAAACAAAAAAATGAACTACGAGTTACTTTACACAGCCAGAGCTAAAAAAGATATTAAAAAGCTCAACAGCCAGTTCCTTGATAGACTAGAAAGAGGCCTTCTCGCAATAGGTGAAGATCCAGCTAGAGGTAAGCCATTAACTGGTAGCTTAAGGGGGTTGTGGTCTTATCGTATTGGTAAGTGTCGTGTAATCTACCATCCAATAAAAAAAGAAGGGATTGTAATAATCGAGCACGTAGGTTACCGTAAAGAGATTTACAAGAAACGATAATTAACAAATTTGTCAATTATCATGGAACAGGTCTTCCTCTCGCCTTTAGTGTAAAAGTTGAAATCTCAAGAAGAATAACCCCCTTAAGATACGAGTTGAAGCTCATCACTAGCCCAACCACTAATCTGCAAGTTCTTATTAATGTCCAAACATAAATACTTACCCCAAAATTCTGGAGGAGGAGAATATGATTAAATTTAAAAAAATAGAGCATGATCCAAGAGGGTTTTTCCCAGAGCTCATTGAAATGTTCAAGCAAGATGAAGAGGTCATAGCGGTTTATCTTTTCGGCTCGTATGCTACAGGGAATATTGGTCCTTTAAGTGATGTGGATATAGCAGTTTTATTGAATCCGAAGTTTCCCTCCGAATCTTATTTTGACAAAGAACTTGATTTGCTTTTGAAGACAAGCCACATTTTAAGGACAGATGAAGTCAATTTGGTCATTCTCAACCGCGCTCCTTTCTCCCTTGCCTATGGCATCTTTAGCGAAAACAAATTGCTTTTTTGCCGAAATGATCTGGAAAGAGTTAAATTCGAGACCAAAATAGTCGATGGATATCTGGATTTTAAACCACTTTTAGAGGAGAACTATCGCTATCTTTATCGTCGCGTTAAGGAGGGGAAGTTCGGTGTTAAATCTTGAGATCGTCAATTCTCGTCTCAAAAGACTGGAGAAATGTGTCCAGAGGCTCAAATCAGTGGCGATGGTGGATAAGGAAAGATTTCTAGGAGATGAAGACCTCCAAGATAAAGCAGAGCGCAATTTCCACATCGCCATCGAGTGCTGTTTGGATATTGGAAACCATATCATATCCGCCTTAGGCTTTAGAGCGCCCAAAAATTATGGGGACATTTTTAAAGTGCTTGGAGAGGAGAAAATTTTACCGGAGGAATTTTCTAAAACTCTAGGAAAAATGGCGGGTTTCCGGAACATTTTAGTCCACGATTATCTTGAAATAGACCTAGGGGAAGTTTATAAGAATTTACAAAAATTGGAGGATTTTATCGTATTTGTACAGTACATTTTAGAGTTTATCGAAAAAGAGAGATAGAGGGAAAGTGCGTATAGGTATTGATGCTCGGATAATAGATTGGGCTGGGGTTGGTAGATATACCCAAAATCTTCTGAAATCTCTCAGGGAAATAGATGGGAAGAATGAATATATCCTTTTTTGTGATCAAAAAAGTGAACATTTAGTACCAACCGCTCCCAATTACGATAAAAGGGTAGTAGAGCAGCCGGTACTCTCCCCACTTTATCAGTTCAGTTGGAGTAGGAAGTTGCGGCGGGCAGATCTGGACGTCTTTCACTCTCCTCACTTCGTGTGGCCCTATATTACCCCCTGCCCCTCGGTGGTGACCATCCATGACCTCATTCCCTTAATTTCGCCGGAAGTTATGCCCTCACGCCTTGCCAGGATTTACTACCGCTGGATGAACAAGCGCGCTACAAGCAGGGCAAAGAGAGTAATCGCCGTCTCTAAATCCACGAAACAGGATTTAGTTCGCCTCCTTGGAGTATCTGAGGCAAAGATAAAGGTCATCCAAGAAGCAGTCGATGAACGATATAAGGTAGTCAGGGACAGGGAGCTCTTAAAGACCATTAGGGGAAAATATGACATCAAGCAAAAGTTCATCTTAAATGTGGGAAATCCAAAACCTCATAAAAACTGGTCGAGGTTGATTGAAGCATTCTTCAAATTGATGCTGGAGAGCAGGAGGAATTATCAGTTGGTACTAGTGGGTCCAAAATATTCCGAGCATTCTGAGATCGATCATTTAATTAGGAGATCTGGTCTGGAGAAGAGGGTTACATTCACGGGCATCATTGGAGAGGAGGATTTGTTGCTCTTATATAATGCCGCTGAGGTCTTTGTTTTTCCCTCCCTCTATGAGGGTTTTGGGCTACCGCCCTTGGAGGCCATGGCCTGTGGTATCCCGGTTATCTGCTCCAATACTTCCTCTCTATCCGAGGTGGTTGGAAATGCGGCTCTGATGATCGATCCCTATAATGTAAGCGAAATTGCTGAAGCCATAGGGAAAGTCCTCACCGATAACTCCCTACGAGAGAAGCTGAGAGAGAGGGGTCTTGCCAGGGTGAATAAATTTTCGTGGAAGAAGACCGCTGAGGCGACGCTCAAAATATATCGGGAAGTGGGAAAATAGATGCAAGTATTGATGATCAATAAGCTTTATTATCCAGTGATCGGTGGGGTGGAGAATCACCTTTATTTGCTATGCAACGAATTAAAAAAGTGCATCGATGTCAGGGTACTTGTATGCAACACCGAGTTGAAGACCGTTATAGAAAAGCTGGATAACCTCGAGATAATAAGGGTTGCCAGCGCCGGAATACTGTTTTCCATGCCCCTTGGTTTCACTTTTCCCCTGTGGCTCAGACGGCTTGAAGCCGATATAATCCATTTTCACCACCCCTTTCCCCTCGGTGAGATATCCTACCTGCTGACCTGCCTGCCGGCAGGCACGGCTAAACCCAAGGGGAAGATCGTGATAACTTGGCACAGCGATATAATCCATCAAAAACACTTCTTGAAGTTCTATGAACCTTTTTTGCTGAAACTCCTCGAAAGAGCCGATAGGATTTTGCCCACGTCTGCCAATTATATCGAGTCATCTCCCTTTTTAAGACGTTTCAGAAATAAATGTCAGCCCATCCCCTTGGGAATAGGTGTGGCACAATTCAAACTCACCCCGGAAATTGAGAATGCTGCCGCCAGGATTCGAGAAAAATATGGCTCAAAAATTCTTCTCTTCATCGGTCGCTTGGTCTACTACAAGGGTGTGGAGTATCTAATCGAGGCCATGAAGTATATCGATGCGCACCTGATAATAATTGGAGAAGGACCGCTGGAGAATAAGCTTAAGGCTTTGGCTTATAAGGAGGGAGTCACGGGAAAGATATCATTCTTAAAACCTGTGAGGGATGAGGAATTGCCCCATTATTATTACGCTTGCGATGTTTTCGTCCTCCCATCCGTCGCCCGAAGCGAGGGCTTCGGCATCGTCCAACTTGAAGCCATGGTTTGTGGCAAGCCCGTGGTGAGCACGAATCTTCCCACGGGTGTCCCTTTCGTGAACCAGCATCAAAGGACGGGATTGGTTGTCCCACCCAAGGACGTTCGAGCCTTAGCCGAGGCTATAAATACTTTGCTCAAAGACCCCGATTTGTGCAAAAAATACGGGGAGTATGGAAAAAAGAGGGTGGAAAGGGAATTCACCAAGGAAATCGTAGCCCAACGGGTATTGGAAGTCTACGGGGAACTTATTTGAAAGGCTGGAACTAAAGGTAAGAATGATTAAGAGGAGGCAGGAAATTTCGAGCGATATATTTAATAAAGCAAATAATGGTAAATTTTAGTGTGGGCTGAAAAATGCGAGGTTAAAGATGTCCAGGTCGAAGTGGTTAGTGATTTCTCTGATAATGGATGCGATTCTCGTTAATGTGGGCATCATCCTTGCATTCCTTCTACGTTTTGGAGGAGAGCTTCCCCCTTTTAACTTCAGAGCTTACACCAACCTAGCCATCTTCATCACCATTATTCAAATCGGGACACTCCACGTATACGACCTTTATAATGTGGAGAAGATTCAGGGTGGTTGGGACATCCTCTATGCCGTATTTAAGGCTGTCTCCTTAAGCATGCTGTTAACGGTTGTTCTGACCTTTTTCTACCGCTTTTTTTCCTTTCCCCGTACCGTTCTGTTACTCTCCTGGGTTCTTGTCATAGCCCTCATCTCTGGTTGGCGGGTATTGGTAATGAAGGTCATAAATATCAGTTGGCCTATCCAGCGTGTCCTCATAGTGGGAACCGGTGAAACTGGTCAAAAGATATTAAGGGAACTTAAGGCCCGATCCAAGTGGGGTTATCGAGTCGTGGGACTGATCGATAGGAGTCTGGCAAAGGTAGGTCGGCGGTTCCAGGGTGTTTCGGTTGTAGGAACCATAAGGGACATCATTCCCATAGTGAACAAATATAGAGTGGATCGGGTCATAGTTACCTCACCCGTTAGGCAACGAGAACTCATAGAGGGTCTCGCAAAATCTAAAGAAACCCACGTTAGAGTGGAAGTGGTACCCGAACTTTACGAGATATTTGTGGGAAAAGTGGATCACACACTGGTCAGTGACATTCCTCTCGTGAAGCTCACCAAGGATCCGATTCCGGCATGGGTTAGCCTGGCAAAGCGAGCCATGGACATCATTTTGGCCCTCATACTATTGATCCTTGTCGCTCCTTTGATGATTTTGGTTGCGCTATTGGTGAAGCTTACATCCCCGGGTCCCATTTTTTACGTACAGGAGAGAGTGGGTGAGGATGAAGAGCTCTTTAAGGTGTATAAATTCCGGACCATGATTCAGGAGGCGGAGGAGGAGAGTGGACCCATTCTTGCTGTGGAGAGGGACTCTCGCATCACACCGGTAGGGCGATATTTGAGGCGATTTCGAATAGACGAGCTCCCTCAGTTATTCGATATTCTCAAAGGGGATATGAGTTTTGTGGGACCTAGACCCGAGCGTTCCCATTTCGTGAAAGAATTCAAGAAAAAAATCCCGGGCTACACGGAGCGATTCAAAGTTAAACCAGGTGTAACCGGTCTTGCTCAGATCAGTGGCTCCTATGCCACCACCCCCGAAAATAAATTAAAATATGATCTTATTTACATTTACCACCAATCATTATTCTTGGATATAAAGATACTTTTACACACCATAAAGGTTGTTTTGACAGGGAGAGGCGCCCGCTAACCTTAAAATTTAAAATTCAAATTGTAAAATGCAAAATGACAATCCAAAATTCATCATGACTCTTTCCATCGGCTTGTACTCGGCACAATTTAAAAATCCCATAACCAATTTGTTAGCCAGGGCTCAATCAGCCTTTCGCATTGAAGAGAGCAGTGCTGGCTCCCGTCTTGAGATCTGGAAAAGTGCTTTAAAGATGATCTCCACACGTCCCGTGTTTGGCTTTGGACCCGATACTTTCAGATTGGTATTTCCTGGATTTCAAACCTTGAGGTACATCAAATTGGGTGGGAGAACTACCGTTGCCGATAATGCCCATGATTACCCTCTTCAATTGGGTTCAACCCTGGGTATCCCAGCTGTGGCAATTTTCTTGTGTTTACTCATAATTTATTTCTTGAAGAGTCTTCCACTACTGATCACCGGCGATATCGCAAAGCGTCCCTTATACACCGGATTTGTCGCAGGGGTATGTGGATATATGATTCATCTATTATTTGGTGTAAGTGTCGCGGGTAGCACCACTTTTTTATGGATATTTTTGGGATTGATTGCAGCCCAAATGCCCAATTCGGTCTTAGCCTACAAGCAAATCCCTCCTTTTCGAGCTGTTATTCTGGGATTCCTTTCTATCTTTGTGCTTGGGATTGCCGCCGTTTCCACTCTTCCGTACTTCGCCGACATTCATTTCGCCCGAGCCTGTGACCTCGCTCAAAGTGGTCATTTCAAAGCGGCCATAAATGAAGACCAATTGGCCACTAGATTTTATCCCCATTTGGATAGATATTGGTGCCATTTGGGCACGATGTATCTCAATCAAAGCAAGCTCAAGAAGGATAAAGTTTTATTCAATGATGCCATCCGGGCTTTTGAGAGGGCTAAAAGGACCAGTCCGCTTGAGGTTGATAATTATATTTTCCTGGCTCATGCTTACAGATATGGTGCTCGCTCCGAGTATGGGAAGTCTTACAAATCCATCTACTATGCTAAAGCCATAAAGGAACTCAAAATGGCTCTGAAATTGAAACCTCATTCTTCAATCGCCTTGGGCTTGCTGGGTATTTGCTATCTGGAAATGGGGCGGGAAGAACGGGTCTTGAAAACTTTTAAGAATATGGTGAACATTGATCCTAAATATCCAAAGGCCCACTTTTACCTCGGATATTGCCATGAAAAATTGGGAAATGTGAAAAAAGCTTTAAGAGCTTATAGGACCGCTATGACTTTAAAACCCGATTACGAAGAAGCCAGAAAAGCGTATATCCGTCTCAGAATTTCCATTTGATTGGTATTCGTGAAATCAAAATTAAAAAAATTATTGGATAATTTTAGAAAAAAAATTGAAGGAAAATGACGATAATCTTAGAATTAATATAAAGACTTTGAGAAAAAAAGCACAATTCAAACCATTTATCTAAGGAAAGGAGGGAAGGACATGGTTCGTTGGCCTGATATGAGCAATCCCGCCACGCGCCTGAAGGTGATATCCATCGTCCTCATGGTGGTGATCATCATCGTGGCCATTGCAGCTAGTGCTTTGGCTTTTACGTGCACTCCTACCTTCTGTGCGGATATATGCCACAGCATGAAGGCCGATGCTGAAGCTTGGCGGAAGTCATCCCATGCCCATGTGAATTGCCTCGCTTGTCACGTCGAACCCGGATTATTCATGCTCATATTGGATAAGATAAAAGCGAGTAAAGGGGTATACTTTGAAATTACGGGGACGTATCATAAACCCATTAACGCTCACAGCCATCTCGCTGAGGAATTGCCCAGCCATCCCTGTGAACGGTGTCACGCCATTGAGAAAAGGAAGGTGACGTCCTCTCCGGGGGTGATCATCAACCACAAGGTTCATATCGAAAGACACATCGGTTGTGCCTATTGCCATAACCGTGTGGCTCATCCCGATATGAAGGAATATGAAGATTTCATGGCCATGGAGGGATGCTACAGGAAGACAGAATGCCATGGTCTCGTGGGTGCCAAGGCTCCTGGCAAGTGCGAGGCGTGCCATCCACCGGGTTTTGAACTGAAGCCCAAGAATCATCTCGTAGCCACTTTCCTTCTGGTTCCCAAGCCAGGTGTGAGAGCTGATCATGCGAAGATGGCCAAAGAGGAGAAAAAGTATTGTGAAATGTGCCACCTCGACAAGTTCTGCACCGACTGCCATGGCATGGAGATACCTCACTCGGAGAAGTTCGTCAAGAAAGAACACGGACCAGTGGGCAAAGCAAAACCCCAAAGCTGTATGAAGTGTCATCCCGAGCCGAAGTTCTGTGATGTTTGCCATCATGAAGGGTATAAACCTGAACTCGGTCCAATGGCTTCAAAGGGTCATCCACCCCTTGTGCGGGAGAAGGGAGCGGAGTCGTGTTTCAAGTGTCATGGTCCTACATACTGTGCTCATTGTCACGTGAAGGGAGAAAAGTATCCCGCAATAAAAGGCCCATAATTCCTCATGGAGATTCGTCTGGGAGATTTGTTTTCTTATCCAGACGGATCTGAACGGAATAGTACGGAGAGAGTGTCCAAATGAACACTCTCTAATTTCTTGTGAATTTAGGCACAAGTTCATCGATAGTTGGGTTAATATTGGATATCATAGAGGCACTAATAGTTCCGGTAATCGTCACATAAGGAGCTGATTCAAATGTTCTGGAGAAGAGGGAAGTACTTATGGTTATTTTCTATTATTTCCCTGATTATATTCATGTGCTCTCTAATTGGCTGCGAGGTAAAGTCCGTTGAAAAACCGAAACCTGAAAAGGAAGTTGTAAAGAAGGCTGTAAAACCAAAACCGCCCAAGATTTCGCCTGAAGGTGGTCTTCCGCCAATAGAGAAAGGTTTCAAAGATTGCACTTTTTGCCATGGCAGTATCGATTTCGGACAAGTTAAGGAGAAGATATTCGATAGAAAGCTGTTGACCTTTTCTCATGTTCCTCACATTAATATCGGAGTAAAATGCTCAACATGTCATAAGCTCCCTGTGCACGTTAAAAAAGGGGTAAACCGCCCACCTATGCAGATATGCTATGGTAGTGAGTGCCATAGTTTAACTCAGGCAAAAGCTCCTGGCAAGTGCGAGGCGTGCCATCCACCCGATTTTGACCTGAAGCCCAAGAATCATCTCGTAGCCACTTTCCTTCTGGTTCCCAAGCCAGGTGTGAGAGCTGATCATGCGAAGATGGCCAAAGAGGAGAAAAAGTATTGTGAAATGTGCCACCTCGACAAGTTCTGCACCGACTGCCATGGCATGGAGATACCTCACCCGGAGAAGTTCGTCAAGAAAGAACACGGACCAGTGGGCAAAGCAAAACCCCAAAGCTGTATGAAGTGTCATCCCGAGCCAAAGTTCTGTGATGTTTGCCACCATGAAGGGTATAAACCTGAGATGGGTCCATGGACGAAAGTTCATCCCGCATTTGTTGAGAAAAAGACGGCTGAATACTGCTTTAAATGTCATGATTCTTATTCTCCTTTCTGTGCAGAGTGCCATGTGCGAATGTTCCGACGATAAGTGATATTTGCATCGATTGATTCTTAAAGAGTGGACTATTTCAGTGTGAGGAATAAGAAGTGTGTCCAGATGGCTGAGGGAAAATGAAAAGAAAAAAAAATCCCACAAACTACCATAGCGCGTTTACCTCTTTATCTTCGCTATCTTTTGAGGCTCGCACGCAAAGGATTGCGGATCATCTCCTCCTATGAGCTAGCGGAACATGTAGGCACAAATCCTGCTCAACTAAGGAAGGATCTATCCTATTTGGGTGAGTTTGGCACTAGGGGTGTGGGTTATGATGTAGCTGAGCTCATTCGACAGATTTCGAAATGCCTTGGACTTACGAAGGAGTGGAAGATTGCCATAGTGGGCATGGGAAAGCTCGGTCCCGCTCTTTTGGGATATAAGGGTTTTGAGCAGGAGGGGTTCAAAATTGTAGCCATTTTTGATAAGAATCCAAAGAAGATAGGAAAGAAAATGGGAAATTTGGTGGTTTCTGATGTCACTAATCTTAAAGAAGTGATTGAGAAAGTTGGAGGCGTTGACATCGGGATAATCACCACACCCGCATCAGCGGCTCAAAAAGTTGCCAATCAACTCATCGAGGCCGGCGTTAGGGCCATTTTAAACTTTGCCCCAGTTACTTTGGGAGTGCCTTCCAACGTGGTCCTGCGGCAGGTGGATTTAACGACAGAATTACAAATCTTATCCTTCCACCTTACATGAGATTCAAAATTTTCCTCTATATGTTGCTGTGAGGCGAATCGGAATTTACGGATATTTTTGTCAAACCAGAAAAGAGAAGTTGATGCTGGCACTCACAGTCTTCTTTTTCATTTTTTCATCCTTGTTAATTCCCTCCAACGCTAGAGCTGTTCTTGAATCACCCCTTGGATTGGAATGGATGTTTACTAAAAAAGGGCAACTTTATTCTCCTCCAATCGCCAAGAATTTGATGGTGTATGTAGGCACGGACAATGGTGTTCTCTACGTTCTTAAGGGCTTCACGGGGAAGCAAAAATGGCGATACGACACCCATGAGGATATTCGTTGTTCCCCAGCGGTCGAGAAGGGTGTAGTTTATCTGGGTTTAAATAATGGCAGCTTGATCGCTCTGGATGCCTTCACTGGCGAAGAGAGGTGGTTTTATGAGGAAAAAACTTCAGGTCCATTGCCGACGGAATTTGTTTATTACTATGCCCCCACTCCCGCTGTGATGGGTGATACCGTAGTACACAGTTCCCCCGGGGGGAAGGTAAATGCCTTCGATGCTGAAACAGGTAGCCTTAAATGGAGCCACAGCACCAAAAGTTCCTTTGTCTCCGCCCCCATAGCTGCGAATGGAATGGTCTATGTCAGTTCCATTGATGGCAAACTCCAAGCTCTTGATATCGATTATGGGGAGATAATATGGAGCTATGCTGACTTGATAAGTTGTGATTGTTCGCCGGCCGTCGGCGGCGACATGGTATTTCAAGGTTCAGCTGATGGTAAGATATATGCTTTCGATGCCAAGAGTGGGAGGATAATATGGAGGCACCATAGCCTTGAGGTTGCCAAATGCATTATCGTGGGCAAGAACATGGTCTATTTTGGTTCCTCCAATGGCAATCTCCACGCTCTCGATATGGATACGGGACAGCTGAAATGGAGATTTATAACGGAAGGGTCGGTGCTTTCCACTCCAACGTTTGATAATGAGTTGATTTATCTGGGCTCAAATGACGGGAAATTATATGTAATCGGTGCATATACCGGTGATTTACAATGGGTTTATGACACTAAAGGCTTTTTCGTGACTTCCACTGCCATTACCCATGAAATGTACTATGTGGGAGCGACCACGAAAGAAGATGGCTTTCCAACAATCGTTGTGACCGCCTTCAAGAAGGGCAGTTTTCCGGGCACCGAAATTTGGGTTGGAGGCCGGAAAGAGGAGACCTTTGCTACGTGGCTTATAAACTATATAAGTAGCGGGACCAGAGGGGTACTTCGGGGGAAGGAGCTAAGTATGCATCGGATATTGGATATCGCTTCCTATCCCCTGGGTTTTCCGGTACATTTAATGGGGCGTGCCTCTACCGAGTTTGTGGAGTCATGGGAGCTTCCCCATCACTGTGGGAGAATCAATAAAATGTTCATCGAACTCGCCTCGCTTATCTCCATAAGCGGCTACATAAGTTCTCTCGTCCTTACGCCTCTTAATGCTGGGGCAAGCATCGGTTTTCTCATTTATACTTGGATTATAGCAATGCTCCTCTCCGTGCTTTACTTTCAGGCGAAAGGGTTACTTTTTGCGGGCATATCCGTGAATAACATCAGTCGGATGAGAATCGATCTAAAAGAGCTCTTTATTTTAATCATCCGCAACTATCCTTTAATCTTAATTTATTTCTTGATGACAGGTGCAGGACTTTTTGCTTGTGCGCTGTTAACCGGTTTATTATCTTACCTTCCCCGGTTTTGGTTTTTTGTTCTTCTGGGTTTATCTCTATGGGTTTTGACCATCTTGATTGGTAGTCTCGGTCGGGGCTTGGGACTCGCCCTTTATAAAAGTCGTGAAGAAAAAATTCCTTTGAAACTGATCGGTGCACTCAGGGAAATTAAAGGTTGTTTTGGCAGATTGATCGTCTTTTCCCTCTGGCATTTTTTCCTGCTCATCCTAATTTCCTTTGGCTTAAGCATGGGTCAGGCACGGGGTTCCTACCCTATGATCATCGGAGGTTTCATTGGTACCATCATTTTTGTTTTAACCGTTTTCATGGATGCCTCGGTTGTTTTGGAAGACAGAGGTCTTCCCGATGCACTTCAAGCCAGCATCCACTTCTCCCTTCGCAATTTACCATGGGTAATAATATACTTAACCTTGGTGGGTTTAATTTTACTTTTGATTTCCATTCCTTTGAATTTCCTTCGGTCTTGGATGGGAATGATGATTTCGGTTTCCTTATCCTCACTGATCTGCGCTCTTCTCGTCCAAATCCATGCCTTTTTCTATTTATCCTGGGGAAGGAAAGTTGAACAAGGATAAAAACTTGGGAGGAAAACGGAGTGATGGCCTGCCTGTCGGCAGACATGGCAAATTCAAAACCATTTGGGATGGGATAATCCATTGGTCCCTCTTTCTTTTGGTTTTCCTCTTTCCCCTCCTGGTTAATCCCTTCTTACCCCCAATTTTTACATTACCTAAGCTCACTTTCCTTAGAATACTCACCATAGTTATGTTATTTGCTTGGTCGGTCAAAGTTATTAAATCGGGGAGGATAAGATTCATTCGTACAACTTTGAATATTCCCGTCTTAGCTCTGGCCTTCGTTGCCATTCTTACCACCATCACCTCGGTGCATTTCCTCACGGCATTGTTTGGGGAATACAGCCGGTGGGAAGGTTCACTAACCTTCCTCAACTACCTTTTAATTTTCTTCATTGCGACGAATTTTGTCAGCGAAAGGAGGCAGTATGATCTCCTTCTCTTTGGGTTGCTTCTTTCCGCTTCTCTCGTCTCGATCTTAAGCATCATAGAACAGCATTGGACCAATTTTCTTCTCCTATATCCCAAGGTCCACTGTCCGGCTGGATTGGGGAAGCCGAGTGGATTTGAAATGGCTCGATCCTTCGCCACCTTTGGTAATCCCATGTATCTTAGCGCCTATTTAACATTGGTACTCCCCTTGGCGCTGGCTATTTTCATGAAAGGTTCTTATCCCAAAAGGTTAAAGGTGTTGCTGCCCCTTTCCATAACTTTGATGCTCATCTGTCTGGTCTTTACCTATGCTCGAGCTGCCTGGCTTGGATTCGCCATGTCTTTCTTATTTATCGTATTTTTAAGTCTTCGAGATATTTGGGCAAATAAGAAGATGGTCTTAGTGTTCATGGGCATGGCCCTTATTTGTGCTCTTTTTGTCAATATCCCCTCGAAGTACAGCGCTTATACTATTACCCAGCGAATGACCTCAATCGTTCAAATTGAGGAAGGAAGTGCCGTGCCTCGCTTAAAGATGTGGCGACAGACACTCCCCCTCATCGCCGATCGTCCATTTCTGGGTTCAGGTGCCGATACCTATAAGTTGGTTTTCCCCAAATACAAACCCAAGGGCTGGGTAATTGCTTTTCGTCAACCTCTACTCGATAAAGCCCACAATGATTTCCTACAGGTGGCGGCAACCATGGGACTATTGGGATTGGCTGCGTATCTTTGGTTCCTTGGCACTTTCTTCCTGAAGGGAATCCGCACCATAAGCCAGACCGAGCATAATTATGAAAGAGCATTACTCATTGGGGTCATTGCTGGAGCTTTGGGCTACGTCGTTCAACTCCAATTCAACTTCAGCCATCTTTCGGTAGCTCCTCTTTTCTGGCTCTTTGCCGGTCTAGCCTGTACCATTCAGAAAAATCGGAAGTGGGAATGGAAAATTTTCGCGAAATCAAGGCGGCTGGCGTGGATAATCTATGGAGCTTCGGGGCTCATCGCCCTTCTTCTCATCCTATGTAGTCTCATTCCTCTGATTGCAGACACTTATTTTTCCAAGGCACTAAACTACCAGCATGAAAAGCGATTAGAGGAGGCAATTTCCTGCTATGAACGAGCTGCCTCTTTGTATCCCTTGGAAGAACTGTACCTGTATTCGCTGGGGAGGGCATATTCCACAAAGGCTTTTTCCGCTAAGGATCCAGAATATGCTCGTCTTTATATCATTTTGGCAGCCGATGTCTTCAATAGATCCCAGAAGCTCAATCCTTGGGATGAAAATGCTTTCTTTTACGCTGGGAATATGTATCTTCGAGCGGGAAAGGTGCTCCACAAAGGGATGTTTGCCAATGCCATAGAGGCTTACAGCCGCGGATTGAAGCTCAATCCCACGAGCGCGGATGCCCACCTGAATTTGGGAGTTGCCCTTGCCTATCAGGGCGACTTTGAAGAAGCCATTTCCCAATGGGAAAAAACTCTGGCCATAGATCCCGGAAAGGTTGATGCCCATTACAATATTGGATGGGTCTATGAAAGAATGGGTCTGCTCTCCGAGGCTAAAAAGGCATATCAAAAAGCTCTTGAGATAAATCCATCTTATACGGATGCCAAAAGAGCCCTCGAACGCCTGCAAAATCCCTGAACTCCTCTGAAGCAAAATACCATCTGATGTGGGTTTCCTTTACATTTCCAGCCCATTCTGGTATCTTTGTCCATGCAATTTGTGAATGAATTCGCTTAACACCCAGACCTTCTTAAGGAGGAATCATGCCATCAGAGGAAACCCAAGCTCCAGATTCAGCTGAGAAAGTCAGTCCGATACTTGCTGGCATAATTTTCCTTCTTCTCATTGCCATTTTGATACTGGGGGTAATCATAGTTAAATCGGTTTTCTTTGGGCCTAAGGTCCCTCAAACTGCTGCGGAACGGGATGTATTGAAGTACGAAGCGGAGGTCAGAGTCAATCCCAGGGATGCGGAAGCCTACACAAACCTCGGGTTTGCCTACTTTCAATTGGGGAAGAATGAGCAGGCTATCAAAGAGTTAGAGAAAGCCATCAAGCTAGATCCCAAATCGCCCACGCCGCATTATTACCTCGCCCTTGTTTATCAAGCACAAGGCAATATTGAGAAGGCAATCGATGAGCTGAACCTAACCCTTAAACTCGACCCCCAACATGAGCTGGCTTACTTTTGTTTGGGGAAGATATATTTTGAACGAAAAGAATACGATAAAGCGGTTGAAGCTTTCAAGAAAAGCATTGAGATAAGTCCGGTAACCGCGGATACCCATTATTATCTGGGGATGACTTATGAGAGGGTGGGACAGAAGGAATTGGCTATAAAGGAGTATCAAGAGGTGTTGAAATACTTGCCGGATCACGAGGAAGCCAGACGAGCTTTAAGAAGGTTAAAAGGGGGAAAGTGATGACGGCGGGGCATAAAAAGTGGGTATATATTCTATGGGCAACTATAGTTTTAGTTCCCCTGGTCATTGCAGCTATCTACTTGGGTTCTTTAATTAGGGGAAAGACTATACAAGATGAGGCAGCTGAGTATGGAAGAAAAGGGGTGAAACTCTTTAGGGAAGGTAAGTTAAAGGAGGCTTCTGAAGCTTTTGAAAAGGCATTGGAGCTCAATCCCAAGGACGCCGGAATACATTATCAATTGGCCATGACTTATGAAAACATGGGGAGGACAAACCTGGCGATCAAGCATTATAAAAGTACCATCCAGTTGATGCCCAAAGCTCCCGAACCGCACTATAATTTAGCTGCAATGTATAAATCCCGGAATGAATTGGATAAGGCCATCAAAGAGCTAAAGATAGCCATCGATCTCAATCCTAAATTTACGGGCGCATACTTAACCCTGGCTGAATATCTTGCCTTAAAGGGGAAACTCGATCAAGCCGAAAAATACTATAGAGAAGTCATGCGAATTGGCAAACAGAGATTCGATCTTGTCGAGGCACACAATGGATTGGCAAAGATTTATATAGAGAAGGGAATGGTCGATGCGGCGATAGCAGAGTGGCAAAAAACGCTGAAATTGGATCCGGAGAATAAAGAAGCACGACGGGGGATCAAAGAACGTGGAGGGGAATAGGAAGGAGTTATTTAGATTTGAATAGCGAACCCCAAAAAGGGTCTCGAGAGCGCGAGGCACCAAAAACAAGCACAATACTGTTGATCTCATTGCTGGTTATAATAACAGCTTTAACTCTGTATTTTCTTTTTGTTTTCCTAAAGAAGCCGCCGAAACCCGTTGTCCCACTTGCCGTCAAGTTATGCCTTTCATGCCATACCGAATTAAAAGCGAAGCTAAAGCTGGATTATACACATCTGATCTTTAAGCGGGGAGAATGCATCGTTTGTCACATTCCCCACAATAAAATCAAGAAAGTGAAACTTAGAGCGGCTAGGAAAGAGCTTTGCCTTGGCTGTCATCAACCAATCGCTCAGAAGCTGGGTAAGCTGTATACGCATCTTCCAGTGACCAAGGGTTTCTGCATCGATTGTCACGATCAACACGCATCTGCTCATAGGTATATTCTGAGACAGTCTCCCCAGAAGATCTGTACCGCCTGCCACCCAATCTTTCCGGATCTTAAGCTGGCTCAGGTACATCCTCCTTATGAAAAGGGTTATTGTGCCGACTGTCATGATCCCCATGGCTCAGATCATAAGGTCATGCTGCGTATGGCGCAAAATCCTTTATGCTTCATGTGTCACCCCACAGTCGCTCCGGATATTTTAAAACCCGTTCAACATCCACCATATTTGCAAGGCGGCTGCACGGAATGTCATCATCCTCACGCTTCGAATATTAAACCTCTGCTTTTGGCTGTTGAGCCCGATGTCTGTTATTTCTGTCATGAAGATATTGCAGGGGAAGTGCAAAGACCATCTCATCACCCCATTGGTCTCACAATCGTGTGCTGCGATTGCCATTCCCCCCACAGCTCCTATTTTTCCAATCTCACACTCGCCTCCGGCAATGACTTATGTTATTTATGCCATCCGAATATAGAGAGAAACTATGTGACCTGCGCCCACAACTTCGTCAGCTGGAGAAGGGAAGAAGGTTTTTGCACAAATTGTCATATGGTCCACGGTTCTGACTTTGCCCCTCTATTACTTTACGAATCCATCACCCTTTGCAAGTCCTGTCATCCTTTAGGTCCACATAGATGGAGCGACCATCCCTATGGCGATGGCTATATAGATCCACGGAGGGAAACACAACTTACCTGCGCCAGTAGCTGTCATGATCCCCATGGAACGGGCAAGGTGGCTATGGTTCGCTGGTACCCGGATGAGCTTTGTTTGATTTGCCATCCCTGGAGAGAACTCCCTTAATGAAACTCCGGCTCTCAGCCATCAGCTATCAGCTGATATATTTAAAAATTAAGGCTGGAAGCTGGAAGCTGACAGCTGAAAGCAAAATGATGTAATATTTTTTGTTATAATTGCTTATAATGTAGAATCGAATGGAATACTGGAGGAAGCATTGAAGAAACGGCACTTTTTAATCATCGTCCTCATCATCTTGCTCCTAATTTTGGCTGCTCTTCTCTATCTTTACCTCACTCTCGTCCGTCCCTCTCAAAGGGTTGTAACCCCAAAAATAAAGGGAATCGAGCACCTATTTTCCATATATGGATATGGAGACAAGCCCGATCAGCTTCTTTCAAGACCCAGCGGTGTAGCCGTGGATGAGAAGGGGAATATCTACATAGCTGACCAGTATAATGATCGAATTTTGGTCTTCGATAAGAAGGGGAAGTTCCTGTTTAAGTTCGGCGAGAGGGGAAGTGGTCCCGGTCAATTTGAGCGTCCCATGGGTATAGCTGTAAGTCCCAAAGGGCGCATTTATGTAACCGATAGACAGCAACACAAAGTCCTCATCTTCGATTCCAAGGGAAAATTCATCAAGGAATTCAGGGTAATGATGCCCCTAATCCCCAGGGTTGCTCACAATAAGCTTTATCTCACCACTTATGGTCACGTCATAATCTATGATCTTGACGGTAATGAGCTGGCAAAATGGGGAAGGAGGGGAAGGGACAAAGGAGAGTTTGATTTTCCCAATGGAATTGTCATTGGGAACGAGGGCAATGTTTACGTCTCCGACTCAAACAATTTAAGACTTCAGGCTCTCGATAAAAATGGTGAGGTCTTGTGGGTTGTTGGTAAGCCTCCTAAGGATATTTGGGCTCTCGAGCGACGCTTTGGACTCCCCGCGGGACTTGCCATAGATGAAAATCAAAAGCTCTATCTCGTAGATGCCTTCCATTATTCTATAAGGGTGTTAACGAATAAAGGCAAAGAGCTGGCAAACCTAGGTGGTGAGCCGGGGGACAAACCCGGACAGTTTTATTATGCCGCAGATATTGCCTATGCTGGCGATGGTGTTTTTGTGGTTTCTGATAAATATAACGATAGAGTTCAAGTGGTGAGAATAACCGTTGAATAGTATTAACATTAGAAACAGACCTTTAGGAGTTCATCTCCTGCAATTAATTTTCCCAAAAAAGAGGATTTAACGGAGGGAAGTAGAATAAGGTTATGTGACTGGGTTCGCAACCATTTTGGGTATAATAATGTATAAAAGGGGCACCAGAAAAGGAGATTAGAAAGGAGGTGTAAGGGTGAGAAAATTCATAGCATTGTTCGTCACGATAGCCTTTGTGCTTACCATATCTGGTGTTGCCTGGGCAGCGGGCTACAATGTGCCTCTGCAATATAGGAGACCCGTTTATCCCTCGGGACCCCACGGTGACTATGCGGATACCACCAACAAGTGCAAGGATTGTCACGCGGTTCACCTAGCCCAAGGTCAGTGGAGACTCTTAAGGGACAACACCCGAGCCACTGCATGCGATGCTTGCCATGGAAGCGGTGGACTGAGTGTAATTATCATCACCACCAATGAAGAGGGTCACACCATGGGCTACACTGGTACTGCACCTGACGACTCTGATCCTGCTTGGAGCGTCACCAGTTTTGGCTGCATGGATTGTCATTCTCCCCATGACAATAACACCGTCGTACTAACCGGTAAGGAAACGAGCAAGCTACTCAAGGCGGATCCAGACCCAGGTGAGGCTCTGTACTGGACCGGCACAGGTGATGAGAGTCAATGGTGTTCCGACTGCCATTCTGCAAACTATGGACTGCACACAGATGTTAAGTACATGGGTGCAGGGAATACAGTTCCAAGATACGGTCATGACTGCAGTACTGCTGGTCCTCATGTCACTGCCACTTATCCTTGTGGTGCTCCTGATGGTTGCCACGGCCATCCTGATTTCCCGGCAGCCCCGGGCAAAGTTTCATTCCCAGATAATGATTATCCAAGTGGTATGGCACCAGATGGAAATGATGGCCCAACCTGTAGGCAGTGCCATCAAACTGATGGAATCCCCGGCGTTTGGCCACACCGCCAGGGTACCAATCCAAACACAGGAACAGTAACATCAAGAGATATGCTGAAGAATACTTTTGATGCATCCGCGGATAAATTGGACGACGTCTGCAACGATTGCCACTTCACGCCCTCATTGCCCTAATCGAGTTCAAATATGAGTAGCGCGGGAGTTTGTCTCCCGCAATAGTCCTTAGGTCGGGATTGCTTTGCTGGACGGCAGGTAAAACATTTTGGGCGGAAATAAACTCCGCCCCCTAATTTTTGTCCCTTGTAGGGTCCACCAAAACCGTAGGAACAGACCCTTAAGTTTGTTAGGGGTCAGTGCTTTCCTGCAATTGAGTCCCCGTTTGCATTGATATATACTAATCATTAGATTAATGGCAGAAATGGATTTTTATCAAGATAGTGAGTTAGGGGAGAAATTTGGGGGAAGAAGGCAAGAAAATTGACATCAATGTGGAGAAGGTGATCTTTTGGTTTTTGTGGCTTTGGTTTTTCTTCTTCCATTGGCTCAAAATCCCTTCGGATTCGATGCTTGCCAAATCACCAAGCTAACTCTGTTAAGGTTTTGACCATTCTAATCCTCGGCGTTTGGTTGATTAAAGTCTTCTGGGAACAAAGGATAGTGTTAGTCAAAACCCCGCTGATCTTCCCATTTTGACCTTTGTTCTTATTTCGACCGTCGCTACTTTAAATTCCGTTCATTTGCCCACGAGTATTTCCGGTGAGTGGCTTGATTACAGATATGAGGGTACAGATATGAGGGTTTGCTGACCATCCTAAATTATGTTTTGCTCTATTATATTGTGGTTAACTTGGTTAAGGATAAAGCACAAATTTCCCGTTTAACGGGGGCGCTTCTTGTGAGCGCTGGTTTAACCTCAATTTATGGGATTTTTCAGCATTTGGGCATCGATCCACTAAGTGGTCTTTATTCAAAGGGAACCGAGCTCGCCCGAAGCTTTTCTTCTTTGGCAATGCTTTGTTTTTTGGAGGATACTTCAACCCCCGAGTCCATGTCGCGAGAGAAGCTCTAAGGGAGCTTAAGGAATGAACAACCTGGCTTTTAGTAGCATAACCACATAAGTGTTAATGGCAATTGAAACAGTTGCGGATATCTTGAGAACCGCGAATAGTTATTTTTTTCCAAGTCAGAAAAAGAAAGCCAATTTTAGCAAATGCTAGAAAATCCAAGGGGGATAAAAGGTGGGTGGATATTCTTCATGGTGTGATAGGATAATCAAATGGGGATTGATACTCCTTGTCTTTCTCCTACCTTTAACTTTCAGCCCCTTCAATCTTTTGCGCTATGATCTTCCAAAGGTTACCTTCGTAAGGGTTCTATCCCTGATCTTCCTCGGTGTTTTACTGATAAAAATAATCCTCGGGAAAATGAAGCTCGCCAGAAGCCCTTTAGATATTCCCTTTTTAGCATTTCTTCTAATAGCTGGGATTTCAACCCTCCTTTCGGAGAACATCTACGTTAGTTTGCTCGGTGAATGTCGAAGGAATCAAGGATTCTTTACCCCTCATTTCCTATGCTTTCCTCTATTATCTCTCTTTTAACTTTTTCCGTGAGAAACGAGATTTTCGGCGGTTTCTGATAGCCCTTTTTGCTTCTTGCTCGGTAATATCGATAATTGGAATATTGCAATATTTGGGCATTACATTTGGTGAATGGAATCTCTATTACATTGCCGATCCCGCCCGAAGCTCCTCCACTCTGGGCAATCCCATCTATCTTGGGGGTTATCTGGTTCGCGTCATACCCGTTGCCATGATTATCGTTCTGTGCACTGAGGAATTTTGGGATTTCATTCCCTTCGTTGCCGATCTCCATGCTCGCGGGGCCTTGGATCATCTACAATTCGGTCTTTACGACGATGCCATTGGCGAAGCTAAATTGGCGGTAAGGCTTTATCCTCTTGAGGAGGAGTATCTATTTCTATTGGGAAAAATTTATGAGTTTAAAAGCGATGCTCAAGGTGATCCCCGGTGGTATAAAGAGGCCATATCAACGTATATAGAGGCTTTGAGATTTAATCCTCGTGAGCGGAATGGCTACGCACGTCTTGGCGATGCTTACCTTAAAGTTGCTGAAAAGGGGAGTTTGAAAATGGGGGGATAAAGCAATTGAAACCTACAAAAACTGATTGAATTGGAGCCAAATTATTCTCAATCTCATTACAACTTGGGAGTGGCGTATTATCTAAAAGGGGAGCTAGATGAAGCCATTGCCCAGTGGCAAAGGACGGTGGAGTTAAAACCGGATGAACTGGATGCCTATCTTCTCATGGGGAAGGTTTATCACGAAAAGGGAGTGGTAAAGGAAGCGATTTGTGCTTATAAAAAGGCATTGGAGTTGGATCCATTCAATATGGAAGCTCACAAAGCCCTCAAGCAATTGAAGGAGTAGCATGGCCTATCTGCCGGTAGGAACTTCTCTCCTGCAATTCCTTTGTCGATGACCCGCCTGCCGACGGGCAGGTGAACCCCACGCACAAATCTCCGGGGTGGACACCCGGTTACTCGTGGCAGATGGGGCAGAACTTTTCCCGTTCGTGACAGCCGCATGCACCAGGTACCTTAGAGGCAGGACCGTGGGTTTTCGGAAAGTCTTCTGCATGTGGCCAGGGTATTCTCTTATGGCACTGCTGGCAGAAGGGCATATTGTGGCACTTCCAGCAGAGCTTCTTATTCACGAAACCCTCGCGAGGATGTTTCTTTTTCCAGTTGGGAGGGTGGGGCATCTCTAAACCGTGACATTGATTACATGTCTCAATGGGATGACATCCCCTGCAGTGGGTCGGTTCCTCCAAATGGACCTTCGGGTAGTCCATCTCTTCCCGAGGCTTCTTGCCTACATCTTCAACGTGGCACAAACGACAGTTGCTGGTAACTAGCTTATCATTGTGGCAAAGGACACATTCTTTCATGTTGGGAGATTTTCCATCGGGAACCATCTTACCATGAGCTATTGTATTGTGGCAGTCAGTGCATTTGTATCCACCACTGAGAATCTCTTTGTGGCTCACTCCTATGGTATATCTAATTTTCTTTTCTCGGGTGACATCCGAGTGGCAAGAGAGGCAGGGCTCGCCGCTTACAATGGCTGTTATGGGTTCTTTGTAACCCCGCCCTAACTGGGAGATGATCATTGAGGTCATTCTCATTTTTTCCATGCACAGTCCAAGCACACCGGGCTGCTGGTGGCAAGAAAGGCAATTTACCTTCTTGTGGGGAGATTCTCTCCAAGCGTAGTATTCTCCCTCCATGGTATGGCAAGAGCGGCAGAAATTTGGCAAAGATGAATAATACATTGCTGAGGCGAAAAGGATCAAAATAATGGCGATGGTTATGCCCGCCCGGATGGCCATCTGTTTTTTAGTGAGTTTTTTGGGAGGCTTTTTCTTTTCCTTGGATGGTCTAAAGACTATTAAAGCCGCAATGGTTAGGATGATTAACACCACAATGATGAACATACCCACGAGCAATACGGCTTCCTGTGGATGAGCTTCCGGGTTCCTGAGGATCGATATTATTCTTTCTTTGCTCAATAGATAGAGCCAATTCTTTGGCATCATTATCCTTCATCTATGGGGCTGTGACCTTGGGCATTACCACTCCCGGGTGGACGTGTTTGATATGACAGTAACCACATGTCTTTTTGACGTGACATCTAAGGCATTTTCCCCTTCCAAGCCTTTTAAACTCCTTCGAGTGTTTTTTCAAGAAGCCTTCGGGATGAGGCATCTCCATCTGATGGCAATTGTCACAAAAGCTTTGAATGTGACAGGTGAGACAGTTTTTATCATCCTTTTTGAATTTTTTTCCGTGGATATGGGGCCAGTTAATCTGATGAGGCATTAAACTGTGGCATCTTTCGCAATCTTCTTTTTCATGGCAAATGATACAGGTTGATGTATCACCCATACCATGAGTCTTCTCCCATGTGGTCCCATGAGTCACAGCCCAAGGACCCGCATGTCTTTTCCTTTCCCCCTTCACGTGGCATTTGAGGCAGTCCTTGGTTGCTTTCTTTCCGTGGCACTGTGTGCATTTATCCATAGTAGGATTATTTTCCTTTGTCAAAGCTTTCCCATGGGCGACTGTATTGTGGCAATCCGTGCATTTTCCTCCCTGGGGGATGCAATCGTCATGACTTATGCGGATGGCGCTTTTTACTACGATTTTTTGGAGGATTTCTCTATGACAGTGTATACAACCATCATTCTTTACCGTGCTTGATATGGGTCTTTGGTACGATTTGGTTGGAAAAAGCAGAATCATTCTTAATTCTTCCATTTTTTCTTCGAGGAAACCTAATGCCCCGAGTTCACCGTGACAATCGTAGCAACTTACTCGACTGTGGGGGGAGTTTTTCCAGGTCTCATAAGGTCTTCTCATTACATGGCAGGATTTACAGAAGAAGGGTTCGGATGTGAGGATCATCAGACCTGTTACAATGAGGATATATCCCATGAGTACCATAGTGACAATGATCCAGGCCTTCTTTTTTGCCACTTTTAATTTCCTTTCAAAAAATTCCTGTAGTGCGGGGGCTCGTCCCCCGCAAATTTTTCTTGGGCGGGCACGGAGTCCCGCCCCTACAGTAGGATTTTGTCCTGTAGAAGCAGACCTTTAGGTCTGTTAATAACAGGTCTAAAGACCTGTTTGTACGAGGGTTCATCTCCCGCTAAATATTTATTGTGGCGCTTTAGGCTTATTTTACAGGCGAACATAATCAGGTGCAAATTGGGAAATTCTAGTAGCGTGGGAGTTCATCTCCCGCAATTTTTCCTTCATTTGGGCGGGCACAAGAAGACTTAGGTGGCGGAGTGCTTCTGCTAATGGTCTCTGCTAACAGGTGAGCCTTGCTTTGAGCTTTTTAATCCTGCTATCATAGGCACGAATAAAATACGGCCAATCACTTTAGGAGGCAACAAAAATTTCTACGAATCCGAGAAGTTTTCAGATACGGACTTTGTGGAAAGTAATGTTGAAATTTTCGCAAAAAAGATGGGCTTTTATAACTGGATTTTTGTTGTTGGCGGTATTAGCCATCATCTTAGTTTATCTTTTTTATAGTAAGCCCCCTGTGACTGGACTTCCCGAATTTCTCTTCAGTATCCAAGGGAAAAGTAAGGATGCCAGGCTGGTGAACCCACTACGTACACCCCTTGGAGTAGCTATTTTTCGCGACAGAGTCTTCGTTGCGGATAGTGGGAATTCTGAGATAAAGATCTTCAATTTGGATGGACGCTTCTTATCCTCCTTTCCAGTGACCACAATAGCAGTCGAGAAACCAACCACCTATCCTGTGGGAATTACTATAGACCGTGATGGAAAAATCTATGTCTCGGAAATTCGCTCCCAAAAGATTATGGTCTTCAATTTCCAGGGAAGATTTCTCTACAACTTTCCCAGGGCAAAGAATTCAAGGGCTCTAGTTAAGCCTCTTGCTTTGGCGTTTGCAAACAATAAACTATATGTGACCGATATTGGAGATCAAAGCGTGAAGGTATTTGACAAGAGAGGCAAATTATTACTTAAATTCGGGAAAATGGGAAGTAGGAAGGGGGATTTTCTATATCCAAATGGAATTGCTGCCTTGGAAGATGGCAGAATTCTGGTAGCCGATTCAAACAATAGACGAGTGCAGGTCTTTAATTCCCGAGGAAAATTCCTGAGTTTTCTTGGGGGATCTAAAGTGCTTTTTAGTCTTCCTCGAGGAATAGCCATCGATGGCGAGGAAAGAATACACGTCGTAGATACTTTTTCACGAGCGGTTTTTGTTTTTGATGCCAAGGGAGAGCACCTCTTCTCTTATGGTGAGTTCGGTGAGGGCAAAGATCAATTTGGTTTCCCCAACGGGATTGCCATCTCCACTTCCGCCCGGAAAATTTATATTACGGATCGAGGGGAGAATTCCATCCTAGTCTGGCGCTATTAGGGGGACTGTCCCCCTCGATGTTCCTTCCTGCGAAAATATCTCTTTTGACCAATAATTCGAATTCATTAAAAATTGCGCTTCCCTTTAAATATAAAAAGTAATATATATTTGTATTAAGAGGTGGTATCAATGGCGAGCCGGAGAGTTAGAATTAGTGCAACCATTTCATCCGAACTCTTAGAGGAGTTGGATTTGGAAGCGAGGGAGAAACATAGGAGCAGGAGTCAGCTGCTCGAAGAATGCATTAAAATCTGGCGCGGGCTTAAATTACGTGAAGATATGAAAGAGGGATATCTTGAGAGAGTTAAACCGGATAGAAAACTTGCGGAAGAGGATCTTGCTGCTCAAGTTGAAACTTTACCCGAATGGTAAATCCAAATGCTCCGTAGAAGAGGGATGTCGGTGAGAGAAATCAAACGCAGTGAGATTTATTGGGTGAATTTTAGTCCCGTGAAAGGATCAGAACAGAGAGGCAGAAAACCAGCACTTGTTGTTCAAAACGATATTGGCAATAAATATGCGTCCACGACCATCGTGGCAGCCATCACTTCCCAGGTGTCAAAGAGAAAATATCCCATGAATGTGATTCTTCCTGAAGGTATACTTCCGAAAAAATCGGAGGTCTTATGTTCTCAACTGAGGACCATTGATAAAAGAAGATTGGAAAAGTACATATGCACATTGGATGAAGCAATAATGAAGGAAGTCGATGAAGCTTTACATATAGCTCTTGAGCTCGATTGATTTTTCTTCCCTTATTTGCAAAATCTCCACTTTACTATCCTGAAGCAGCCAGGTTGCCAATTTCTTTATCCGCATAATTTAGGTATAGCTGGGTCATAATTTCAGAATTTGCTGCCTTCAGAAAAACATTCGGTGATTCATGACCCATGTACAATTTGGGTATAAATATCATTGAGGATGTCATTTTGAACCAAAAATAAGAGGAAATACTGCTAAAACGACGAATATGTTAAAATAATCACAATCTCTAGGAGGGGCAAATTTTGGAATAGATACATTTATAAATTGGTGATCCAGTGTGACTGAGAAAAAGTTGCATATTCATTTTCTGTTCAATAAAAAAGTGGGTTTTTTGATCGCCCTTTCCATTTTAATTCTATTTCTCCTTTTTAACAGCATCGCTTTTGCCATCAATCCACCCACGGGTTTGAATGTAACCGCTGAAGCGCCTCCAAGCTGCAATATCAATCTTGCCTGGAATCCACCTTCTCTTCTTCCCGGGGAGGCGGTGGACCATTACAGGGTCTACAGAGCTCTTTCCACAATCACAGATGCCAACAAGGGAGCGGCGGATCTCATAGCTCCTAAAGTACTAGCCACAATCTATACCGATTCCACAGGTATTCCTGGAGAAACCTATTACTACCAGGTCACCGTGGTTGATACCTTGGGCAATGAAAGCCCGGTTTCCATAAATGTCATTAATGATCATGCCACCGTATCAGGGAGTGAAAACCCACATGATAGCTACAGTGATTTTTCAAACCTTTGTCGGGATTGCCATCGCATTCATCTCGCCCCGGGCTCAACTCTGGTATTTCGTCGAGAGAGCGAAAAGGAAGTCTGTTTTGTTTGCCACGATGAAACCGGGAGTCCCTACAACATTAAGCAACTTTTCCTTCACCCCTCTCGTCATTCCATCGAACCCGAGACGGAACCGGATGGAGTGACCATGAAGTACTGTCACGATTGTCATTCACCACACAGCAATAAGGATTTGAGACCAAAATTAATCAAGGACACCATCAGAGGACAATCGGTGACGGGAAATAATAACACCGTGTGCTACGCCTGTCACGAGAACATTTCTTATCTCTTACTCCCGAACGATGCTTGGTATGGAAAAACCATCTACAATAAGACCGAGCACTATCTGGGGGGAACCGCTGCTTTAACGACATATCCCGGCACCACATATGCCACCGGACTCTGCTTGAATTGCCACGATCCTCATGGCTCTCCTTATAACGATATAAGGCGCAACGATAGAAATGATTTATGTAAAGCCTGTCACGACGATCCATCCATCACTTTACCTGCAACCTGTTCCTATCGGGGGATGGCTTGGTATTTACTCACGCCCCATTATTCCTCAATTTATGCGGTATGGCCAAATCCCGATGATACCGGTGCCTGGCTCACGGGAGGTGCCACCTCGGGCGAGTGCATCAACTGCCACAATCCCCATGGGAGAAGCGATAGCATAACGGGTCCCAATGATGATCTCTATCCGAAATTGTTGCTCAAATGGGAATGGAATAATAATAGCCAGGAGGAGTTCCTCTGCTATGGTAAAGATCCTGCCCAGAAAGCATGTCATGCCGCAACCACGGGTTCGGTCAGTGGTATCAATATTTATGATGGTTTTACCAAGGGAACAGCTACCTATAATGGTCCACCTGGTTCGCCGAAGATAAATACCCGTCATGACATCGGTTTAGATGCCCAGAATTATAGTGGAGCCAAAGTCGAATGTATCCATTGCCACAACCCCCACATAAATACGGGATATTATGATTATGACTACTCCACCGCCCCACCAACTCTAATTCGGAGTAAATTTATCGATCCCGATAATCGAGCACAATTGTTCTCGGGCACCATGACCGTTGATTATACCACGGGGACGGTCACTCTGCCGGGCTATAGGGAATTTTGCAACAAATGCCATGATAATGTTTATCCGTCTGGAGTAACCGCTCCCACTGTAACTTTAATTAATGTTAAAGAAGCCTACATTAAGGACTATCACGGGGACAAAGCGGGTACAGGCGATGGAATGATGGACGGTGGAATGGGTGCCATAAAACCACCTTATCAAAGGGGAATGGCTGCTCTTCCCTGCACGGATTGTCACGATCCCCATGGCTCTAAGAATATCTATCACATTAGGGAGAGCATCACCACGGATCAAACGTACTCCATCACTGTGACCACAGGGGTTGGCGAGCCTTGGAACCTATGTCAAGCTTGCCACACTAAAGGACATAAGTGGCACCATAACTGCTTTAGCTGTCATTACCACGGAAGTGGAAGGTTCTAGTTAGAACCCAAAAGAATTTAAAATAAAGGATTTGCAATAGAAAGCACGGGCACAAATCCCGTGCTTTTTGCTGGAATCTGAGTTAAAGTTAGAACCTAAAGATTTAGGAAAGTAGCTGCTGGGTTTGTGAGAGATTTCAAGTAATTTGAGCACGAGTGAAAGCTCGTGCATTTTCTTTTTTAGCTCCATTTTTTAAGAAAGTGAAAAGCGATGCTTGAATAAATTGAATACTGAAAATGCGGTAGAAAGTGATACGGTTTTTAATTTCTAGTGTTATTAATTGGGGAAATCTGTCAAATTTGTCGAGCCTAACGTTAAAGGATACTTTGAAAAACAACGATAATATGGATGGAAGTTAAAAAACATAATCCAAAAGGATTTTTGGGGAGAAATTTGATGCATTCAAAGTTACTAAAGCATGCCAAAAAAACTTTTGTTCTTCTTTTTGTTGGTGTTTTTGTTCTTGGAGCATTATTCCTATTTGTGTCACCCGCTTTTGCTATCAATCCACCAACAGGTTTGAATGTTACGGCTGGAGCTTCTCCCAATATCAATCTTTCCTGGACAGCTCCAGGGGGCCAAGACCACTACAAAGTTTATCGGGCTTTATCCACTATTACCGATGCCAATAAACCTGCAGCAAAGCCTCTTTCCGACAATGTAACCACTGAAAGCTACACCGATTCCACTGGTATTCCAGGAGAAAGGTACTATTATCAAGTAACTGCGGTTGATGCCGCTGGTAATGAGAGTGGCGTCTCTACTGGTGTTATCAATGATAATGCCATTGTGGTGGGGAGTGAGAACCCACATTACAATTATTCCAACTTAACCAATTTTTGTCGTGATTGTCACCAGGTTCACTTGGCGGAGAGCAATGTCAATGTATACAGGCGCACCCCTTCCATAGATATCTGTTATGTCTGTCACGACGGTACGGGAAGTACTTATAATATTCAGAATACCTACAAGAATCTGGCGGCTCATGATACTCAATTGACCAATCCAGCCTCGGACATTAAGTGTACTCGTTGTCACTATCCTCATGATGCTCCTTCCCCTACCAGATATACTTGGTTGACCAAAAAGAGTGAAGAGAATCTATGTTACGATTGTCACACCACTATCCAGACCAATTTTGCCAAAACATCTCATCATGCTATTACTGGTACTACAGGAGATGGCTTGACGGGGGCAAAGGTTGAGTGCACCAGTTGCCATGGTCCCCATACTGTGAAAACAACCGCTAAGACATCTGATCCTGATAACACCTACAACCTTTCTGGCGAAGTGGGTGCACATACAAACTTTTGCATAAAATGCCACGATGGTTCTCCACCCACGCAGACCTGGGGTAGTTCAACCACCTTTGTTCCCTATACCATTACCTTCCCGACCGTCTCTTCTTATCCCTTCTTCCCGGGTTGGAACAAGTCTGCCTACACCAGTGCCGCTCACTACACAGTCCTTACTGGCGACAAAAGAGCTTGCACCAACTGCCATGAATTTCATGGAACCGACTATTCTCGTCTATTAAGAGGTGGTGAAGATACAACTACGTCTACCACGGGAACGTGCCTTTACGACCCCTGGGGTTCGGCATGTCATGTGAATGGTAACAGTTATGGTGCCCCGGATGTCAAAACTCCTTTAATCAAGAAGGGTGTTACCTGGACCGCAAATTCCGCGTGGAATGCGCCGGATGTGGGCAACTATGCAGAACCTGCTTTTGCTGATTTAGATGGTGATGGAGACTATGATCTGTTGATCGGAGCCTATGATGGTATAAGTTACGCCTACAAGAACACTGGAAGTGCAACCAGCCCCATCTGGACTGCAAATTCCTCCTGGAATGCCCCGGATGTAGGTAGTTACGCCGCACCCGCCTTCGCCGACTTAGATAACGATGGCGATTATGACCTACTAATTGGCGAAGCAAGTGGCATAAGCTACGCCTACAAGAACACTGGAAGTGCAACCAGCCCCACCTGGACCGCCGAATCCTCTTGGAACGCTCCAGATGTGGGCACCTACGCAGTACCAGCCTTCGCCGACTTGGATAACGATGGT